>CAZXWM010000101.1:0-11524 GCA_964644215.1 uncultured Phormidium sp. | reverse complement strand
TTTGCCGAAAGAGGGCGACCATAAAGGTACGCCCCTACCCTCTTGCCTTTTGCCGGGAGAGAGGGCGACCATAAAGGTACGCCCCTACCCTCTTGCCTCTTGCCTCTTGCCTTTTGCCTAAATAAGCAAATGCTCGCTGATTAACGCCGGAAACTCATCAGGGGTACAAGCAAACGTGGGAATCCCGAGGCGAGCGAAGTAATCAGCATTAGTGGCATCATAACTGGGAACGCCCGTTTCATCGAGAGCCAAAAGACTAATCACCCGTACCCCTGATGCTAACAGTTGAGCCATCGATCGCCATAACACCTGACGATCGCCCCCATCATACAAATCACTCATCAAAATTAAAACCGTCTCTTGCGGCTGTTGAATAGCATCCAACCCATAGCGTAAAACCGCCCCAATATCCGTTCCGCCGCCTAACTGCATTCCCAGTAACAACTCCACGGGATCATCGAGGAGTGGCGTTAAATCCCAAACCGAGGTATCAAAGGCCAAAAGCCTGACCTTCAGTGATGATACAGACGCCAAAACCGAGGCAAAAACGCTAGCATAGACCACTGAACCCGCCATAGAGGCACTTTGGTCCAGACAGAGAACAACATCTTGTCGAATCTGGGGGGGAGTCCCACGGTGAATCAATTTTTCAGGGATGATCGTGCCATAGTGGGGTTGATAATGTTTGAGGTTGGCATACAGGGTGCGTTGCCAATCAATCTCCCGGTAGCGAGGATGTCGCTGAGGTAGCCGCTGACGCAGACGGCCCCAGAGAGCCTGCTGAGTCGCCAGACGTAGCCGCTGTTCGAGGTCTGCAACGACTTGACGAACAATCTCACGAACCCGCTCTTGGAGAGAGTCAGGCCATGTAGAGGCCAGACTCAATACCTCAGCGGCCAGTATCACATCAGGGTCAAGATAATCGCTAAGTTCGTGATCGAGGAGTAGCGATCGCAAGTTGACCCGTTCGATCGCATCATGCTGCATCACCTGAACCACCGCCTGGGGGAAATCGGCGCGAATCTCGTCGAGCCAGCGAACCAACCCTGGAGTTGAGCGTCCGAGTCCCCCCGAGCGAGTGGGTTGATAGAGGGCCTCAAGCGATCGCAGGCGACGGTTTGCCAAATCAGCCTCAGACCCCTGTGAGTCAGGATCTGCCTCAATCGCATCGCTCCCCAAAATCAATCGCCAACGGCGAGAAGCTTGTACATTAGAAGGAAGGTTAAGATTGTCGTTCATGACTAACGCTCGTTACCTTAATAAAAACTAAACCGCTCTGTTGATCCAAGTTGATCCAACAGAGGGACGAGAAACTCGTTGTAACGTTTAAGTAGACCAATCGGGTGGATTCTCTCGTTTTTCAGAGAGTCAAGCAGACTACAAGACAGAGCGCGTCCCTCATTGAGCGAGTCCCCTGGGCCTATCGGTTGATTATTTTCTTCCACTCCGGCATGAAACTACGAAAGAAAACTTTACTCATCGTCGGTGCGGCGTTGGTGGCGCTAAATATCACAATTTACGCCATATCTTCGTTAATCTTGCTTAGAGATTTCACGCATCTAGAGCAACAGTACGTCCAGCAAGACGTCACCCATGCCCTGCGTGCCATTGACCATGAACTCTCGGGTCTGAATACTATTGCCCGAGACTATGCCGAGTGGGACGATACCTATCAGTTTATCAAAACGGGAAATCCCGAATACGTGCGCTCGAACCTGATCGACTCCACCTTTTCCTACCTCAATCTCAACTTTATGGTCTTTGTCGATGCCGAGGGGACAATTCGTTTCGAGAAAGCCTACGATCGCCCCCAACGCCAAGCCATCGACCTCTCGGGGAACTTACAGCCGTTTCTTGACCCCAACCATCCTCAACAATCCTTACTCATCCGCGATCGCGCCAACGACAGCATTCAGGGCATCCTAGACCTCGACGGTCAAATCGTCGCCATCGCGGCCCGGCCCATCGTCACCAGTCAAATTACCGGACCCCCTCGGGGAACCCTGATTGTCGGGCGCAACTTTGGCGAGCGCGCCATCGCCCGCCTGAGCGAACAAACCCAACTCTCCCTCGCCTTCTACCCCCGAACAGCCGAATCATTCCCCGCCGACGTACAGCAAGCCTGGCAGGACTTACTCAGCGATCGCCCAGACGAGGACAACAACACCCCGACTCGTCGCAATCCTGGCGAAACCGCCCTCGATCTCGAGCGAGACATGACCCTAGACCGCTTCAATCGTCAGGGAAACTCAGACCGCAAATTTTTCCGCTTTCCCTATCTACCCCTGCCGCCCGGAGAACGCATCGCTGGCTATACCCTAATTCGGGGTCTCGATGACCAACCGCTCGGACTGCTACGAGTCGACGCGCCCCGGGCCATCTACCAACAGGGACAAATCAGCATTCGTTACTTTTCCCTAGCCCTCATCATCGTTGGCGTAGTCTTTAGCGGCTTAACCCTGCTGCTGATTGAAAAACTGGTCTTGTCGCCCCTATCTCGGCTCAGCGAGAGTATGAATCAACTCAAACAAGCCGGTGATCCCGATATGCGGTTGGCCAGTGTCAAGCCAGGCGGCGAAGACGAACTCTCAAGTCTGGCCTATACCGTCAACGAGATGCTCGACGCCTTGGGGCGATCGCAATCCGAGCGGCAAGAAACCGAACAACGCTATCGCTTGATGGCCGAGAACTCCACCGACGTCATCGCCCGGCAAAATCCCGACGGTCAATTTCTCTACGCCTCCCCCGCCTGCGAAGTTCTACTCGGCTACAAACCCGAAGAACTCATCGGGTGCTATGGGCGAGATCTCGTCCATCCCCTCGATCTCGACACCTTCAACTATTCCACCGCCGAAGTTCTCAGCACCACCACCTCCCTAACCCTCAGCTACCGCATTCGTCATAAAGACGGCCATTACATCTGGTTTGAAACCACCAGTCGAGCCTTTGGCGATCGCAACCGTCAAGCCGCCGACAGCCAAGCCGCCGACAGCCAAGCCAAGCGGGAGCCAATTCGCGAAATTGTCAGCGTCTCGCGGGATATCACCGAACGGAAACTGGCCGAAGAAGACCTGCGAGAAAGCGAAGCCTCGATTCGGGCCATCTATAAAGTCACCTCCTCCCGCCAACTCAACTTCCGCCAACGGCTGCAAGGTCTCCTCGAACTGGGACGACAGCGGTTTAGCATGGAGATTGGTATCCTCTCGCACATCCAAGACGAAGACTTTGAAATCTTGGAAGTTCAATGTCCCCAAACCCCTCCGGGTCTGGTGGTCAATCATCCTCTGCTGCCGGGTCAACATTTACCTCTAGCCGAAACCTATTGTTTTCGGACTATCGAGGCCAACGACCCCTTATATTTTGAATTTCTGTTGATGTATGGCACAAACGTGCCACCGAAATATGGCCCCTTCCGGATTCAAGCCTATATTGGCACCCCCGTCATTGTGGCCGGCGAGGTCTATGGAACCCTCAGTTTTTCGAGCCAGACTCCACTTCATGAGCCGTTCAAACCCGTTGACCGGGAAATCCTCAAACTGATGGCCCAATGGATTGGCGGAGAAATTGAACGACAAGACACCGCCGCTGACCTGGCCCGCACCCGCGATCGCGCCCTAGCCGCCACCCAAGCCAAAAGCGAGTTTCTGGCTACCATGAGTCACGAAATTCGCACCCCCATGAATGCGGTCATTGGCATGACTGGCTTATTACTCGACACCGAACTCTCCCTAGAACAACGAGATTTCGTCGAGACCATTCGCAGTAGCGGCGATACACTGCTGACGATTATCAATGACATTCTCGACTTCTCCAAAATTGAATCGGGGAAACTCGAACTCGAACAACATCCTTTCGATTTGCGGGCCTGTATCGAACAATCCCTGGATTTATTAGCCTCGAAAGCTACCGGGAAAGGATTGGAACTGGCCTATCTGATGTCGAACGAGACGCCGCAACATATCTGTGGCGATGTCACCCGAGTCCGACAAATTTTGGTGAATTTGCTCAGCAATGCCGTTAAATTTACTGATCAAGGTGAAGTGGTGGTGTCCATCTCGGCGGAGTTGCTTGAAATTCAGACGGAGAACGATTCCGACCAAAACGGTAATTTAGCCGCTGAACCTCCCCAGACAGGAACCGAAACGGCGTCAGACAACTCAAATACCGAGAACTTAGAATTTCCTCACTATCGGATTCAGTTTGCAGTCCGTGATACTGGGATTGGCATCCAGGGCGATCGCATGCACCGTTTATTTCGCTCCTTTTCCCAAGTCGATTCCTCCACCACCCGTCAATATGGGGGAACGGGTCTAGGATTGGCTATTAGTAAGCGTCTGGCCGAGATGATGGGTGGGGTGATGTGGGTCGAAAGTATGGGTCATGCGACCGGCGATCGCCCCGATTGGTTTCAAGTCAGCAGCACCCCAGACCAACCTGGCTCCGTCTTTTACTTTACCCTGATTGCTCCTCAAGCGCCTCAAGTGCCGCTGGTCAAATCCCTACGTCATCGCGTTGAACTACAAGGAAAACGCTTGCTCGTCGTCGATGATAACGCCACCAATCGCAAGATTTTGACTTTAGCCACCCAAGGCTGGCAGATGGAGACCTTAGCGGTTCCCGATGGTCCCACCGCTTTAGAGGTTGTACCGAAGCAATCCCCCTTTGACCTGGCCATTTTGGATATGCAGATGCCTGAAATGGACGGGTTAACCCTGGCTCGGCAACTACAACAGTTGGAAGTGATGAAAGATGTGCCGCTGATTCTTCTCACCTCGATGGGATCAGAACTCCAGGAGGTTGAGATTCCCCTGGCCGCTGTCTTGAATAAGCCCATCAAACAGTCACAACTCTATGACATCTTGGTTGGGGTCTTGAGTGGCGAGCCGGTGGAACGAGAATATGAGAAAACGCCCAAGTTAGATGGCCATCTGGCTGATCGCTTCCCGCTGAAGATTTTGGTGGCTGAAGATAATGCGGTGAATCAGAAGGTGGCCACCCAAACCCTCGCGCGTATGGGCTATCGGGCTGATGTGGTGGGTAATGGTGTTGAGGTTCTCGATGCCTTAACTCGGCAACATTACGATGTTGTGTTGATGGATGTGCAAATGCCGGTGATGGATGGTTTAGAGTCTTCTCGTCGCATTTGTCAGAAATGGGCCAAGTCCCGTCGTCCTTATCTGATTGCGGTGACGGCTAATGCTATGCAGGGCGATCGCGAGGATTGTATTGCGGCGGGGATGGATGACTATATTAGTAAACCCATTCGCGTCAATGAGTTGATTCAGGCTCTGTCTCGTTGTCCGGTGACGGGAACTGTCTCCCTGAAAGCCTTAGCCGCCGATCCTGAACCGTCAGAGCGACGAGAAGCGGCTGAAGCCCCTCCTGAAGCCAGTTTGCCGGTTCTCAATGAAAAAACCTTAGATGATTTGCGCGAAATTGAAGCCCTTGAGGAGTTGGTGGATTTATATTTACAAGAAACCCCGCAATTGCTCGATGGCGTGGAGACGGCGATCGCTGACCAAGACCCCCAACAACTGCGGGAGTCGGCCCATTCTCTCAAATCTACCAGTGCCGCTCTCGGGGCCAATCCCCTCTCAGAACTGAGTCGAGAACTCGAAGAAAAGGGCAAAGCTGGGGACTTAACTGGGGTGAATGAGCTATGGGAGCGGCTTGTCCAACAGTACGATCGCACGGTGGATGCCCTGCAAGCGGCGAAAGAGGAGGATTCCTCGCCAGATAGCCAAGAACAAGAGGTAACTATGAACAATTGAGCTTTGACCCAATTTCCGGGGGCGTTGCGTTCCGGCAAGTTTGAGATCTTCGGTCAAGGTTCAAGCTGGACTGATGCCGGGACGCACCCTACCATCTAGGGCACGCCACTTGCGGATTGCCCCTACGTCTTTTCTATTGCCTGTTGCCTGTTGCCTATTGCCTAGGGCGACCACAAGGGTGCGCCCCTACTCCCCTTCCCCTACGCCATGGCTGAGGCCTGGGGACGGGCGAAAATCATACGGCCGGCCGAGGTTTGTAAGGCACTGGTGACAACGACGTGAATTTCACTGCCGATGAGATCAGAACTTTCTTCAACGACGACCATCGTGCCATCATCGAGATAGCCAACACCCTGATCGGGTTCCTTGCCGGTTTTCAAGATTTTGACCTCTATATCGTCCCCAGGTAGATAGGCAAGACGAACCGCTTGGGCCAGTTCATTAACATTGAGTACCGCCACTTTTTGCAGGGTGGCGACTTTGCTGAGGTTAAAGTCGTTGGTGAGTAGGGTGGCATTTATTTCTGAGGACAGACGAACCAACTTGGCATCAACCGTCATGGGTTCGTCATAATCGGCCCCATAGATATCAATGCGATCGGGATAATCTTCCTTGATTTGATTGAGAATATCCAGGCCCCGCCGGCCGCGAACCCGCTTCCCGTCGTTGGAGGCATCGGCCACCTGTTGCAGTTCCTCTAAGACGAACTGGGGAATGAGAATTGGCCCTTCGAGAAATCCGGTTTCCAGGAGATTCTGAATCCGTCCGTCGATAATACAACTGGTATCAACAACTTTGGTGGTGGCGGGTTTGAGGGTTCCTTCGGCCACCATCAAACTTTCGACACTGTTGGGGTTGAGCAGGCGCAAGAAGGCTCGGCCATGGGTATCAGCCAGGGCGACTCCCAAAAAGCCGAACATCACGCTCCCCAACACGGCTACAAAGGGTTTGATGAAGCTGAAGTCTTTGGGAATTGGCACAAGGAAGACGGGGGCTAACATCAAATTAGCGACCAGTAACCCCGCCACTAAGCCCAGGGCGCGGGTGAGGAGGACTTCCAGGGGCATTTGACGGATGTTGGCTTCGATACGCCGATAGGTCGTTTGTACCGAGAGGCCGACTAGGCCACTGATGAGGGCGGCAAAACTTGCCACCACCCAGCGTAAGCCGTCAATGTTGGTGACTTGTTGCATGGCACTCCCCGGAAGGAGTTCTATGCTGAAAAAGCCTACCCCGGCGCCCGCAATGATGAATGAGATGATAATAAGTGCGTCGAGCATCGTTTGGATTCCGGTTAGGACGGGATCGAGTTGGGTTGGGGAAGCGATCGGTTGGGTTAAGAGGGTCGTCCTGGGGCGCACTCTTGCGACCCATTAACCTGTGGTTCCCCAAGGTTGGGGCCAACTTAACGTCAACGTTTTACCTATTATAAAGGGTGATTCCCAAGGGCGATCGCTCCTAAGTCAGCCATGACCGTTACGCTTAGGGGTAGGTTTACTGATACGGGTTGGCCATGCGCTCTGATTTTTTTGCTTCAATGTCTCGATTGACGACAACTCCTTGGATGGCTCAAACCTATGCCCCGCCCAAGTCGGCTTATGTGCATATCCCTTTCTGTCGCCGTCGCTGTTTTTATTGCGATTTTCCCATTTCTGTGATCGGCGATCGCCAGTCGGGAGATCAGGCCCCGGCCATTAGCCGCTATGTCAATCATCTCTGTCGTGAGATTCGCGGCACTCCCTCTCTGGGAAACTCCCTAGACACGGTATTTTTGGGCGGGGGAACCCCCTCTCTGCTCTCGGTGGGACAGTTGCAGCAGATTTTGCAGAGCCTACAGGCGCAATTTGGGCTAAATCCGGGGGCAGAGGTCTCAATTGAGATGGACCCCGGAACTTTTGATAGAGACAAGTTGCAGGGCTTTCTGGCTGCCGGAATTACCCGTATTAGCTTTGGGGCGCAGGCGTTTCAGGATGAGTTATTGGCGGCCTGTGGGCGATCGCACTCGGTGGCGGAGATTTATCAAGCCTATGATCTCTTACAACAGGAGGGGGCCAGCAATGTCAGTTTTGATCTGATCTCAGGACTTCCCTACCAAGGTTTAGAGCAATGGCAAGAGTCGTTAGGGGAGGCGATCGCCCTCAACCCCCAGCATCTCTCCGTCTATGACCTGATTGTTGAACCCAAAACCGTCTTCGCCCGCCGCTATCAGCCGGAAACCCATCCCCTGCCTGATGGGGAGTTGGCCGCCGAGTTCTATCGGCAGGCGATCGCCCAACTCCAAACCGCCGGCTACGACCATTACGAAATCAGTAATCACGCTCAACCCGGCTACACCTGTCGGCACAATCAAACCTATTGGCAGAATCGCCCCTATTATGGCTTCGGCATGGGGGCGACCAGTTACACCCAGGGACAGCGCCTATCTCGCCCTAGAACCCGTGTTGACTATGTGAAATGGCTTCAACAGTATCTTGAACAAGATGGCCGCCTTGATGCGCCCCCAGTCTCGCCCAATGACTTGATTTTAGAGACGCTTATGTTGCGCTTACGGTTAGCCATCGGCCTGTCCATTTCGGAACTGGAGGAGAATCTCAGCCCCCAAGCGTTAAAGAACGTCATGGAGGCGATCGCCCCCTACCTGGAACAAGGCTGGGTTCACTGGGGGCCAGAGGCGTTTCGTTTAAGCGATCCCGAAGGCTTCCTCTTTTCCAACAGCATCCTCTCAACCCTGTTCAACGCCCTAGACGGCGATCGCTAAACCCCCAGAGCCAGGTGCATTCGGGCAAGGTGGAACACACCTTACCCTGTTGCCTGTTGCCTGTTGCCTGTTCCCTTCCCCCTAAACGTCTTCAGCAAAAACGAAGCGGCGGAGTTCGCTTGGATCAGGTTCAGGACTGGCTTGGGCAAATTCAACCGCCTCATCAATCGTTGTTTGGAGCTGCGACTGAATATCTTTTAGCTCGTCAGCATTGGCTAAATCATGCTCCGTCAAGAACCGTTCAAAACGGTTGATTGGGTCCCGAGCCAACCAAATCTCTTTTTCTTCCTTAGATCGCAACTCATCGGGATCGGCCAGAGAGTGACCTCGGAAGCGATAGGTGAGGGCTTCAATCAGAGTCGGTCCTTCACCGGCCCGAGCGCGTTTGACGGCTTCTTGAGCCACAGCGCGAACGGCGACAACATCCATACCATCAACCTCAACCCCAGCCATATTGAAGACACTGGCTTTCTTATAGATTTCCGGTTGAGAGGTGGCTCGTTCATGGGCCATACCAATGGCCCATTTGTTGTTTTCCACCACAAAAATGATCGGTAACTTCCACAGCGACGCCATATTCAGGGTTTCAAAAAATTGGCCATTATTACTGGCCCCATCTCCAAAGAAACAGGCGACGACCTGATTGGCGTTGGGGTCCTTCATGACCTCCTTACGGTAGCGAACCTGAAATGCCGCGCCCATGGCGACGGGAATGCCCTCAGCCACAAAGGCATAGCCTCCGAGCAGCTTATGTTCATTGGAGAACATGTGCATCGAACCTCCACGGCCTTTGCTGCATCCGGTAGCTTTGCCAAACAGTTCCGCCATGACTTCCTTGGCGGGAACTCCGGCACTGAGGGCATGAACATGGTCTCGGTAGGTGCTGCACACATAGTCATCACCGGGGTTCATGGCTTGAACGACGCCTGAGGAGACGGCTTCTTGTCCGTTATAGAGGTGGACAAAGCCGAACATCTTGCCGCGATAGTACATTTCGGCACATTTATCCTCGAACAAACGCCCGAGAACCATGTCTTTGTAAATTCGGAGTCCATCTTCACGGCTAATTTCGACCGAGTTGGGGTTGGACGTGGGGAGGGTGCGTTCTGTAACCATTGAGATTTCGACTGTCCCAAACAATAACTAATTGATCCAGGATACACGGGCTGGGGGAACGGGGTAGGATGGGAGGGGTTTTTTGCCAGGATTGTTTAGATGGGGGCCTTGTCATGGCGATCGCACTCACGAATGACGATGGAATCGATGCAGCGGGACTTCTGGCGTTACGTCAGGCGGTGAAGCAGGTCAGTGATGACCCCATCTGGGTGATTGCGCCTAACTGTCATTTATCTGGCTGTGGTCATCAGGTGACGACCCAGCAGGCGATCGCCATCGAACGACGGACTCAAAGGGAGATTGCGGTGGCGGGAACTCCGGCCGACTGTAGCCGCCTAGCCTTAACCCATTTATGTCCCAATGCCAATTGGCTGCTGTCGGGGATTAACTTTGGTGGCAATTTGGGGGTCGATGAGTATATTTCCGGAACCGTGGCGGCGGTACGAGAGGCGACTATTTTGGGGGTGCGGGCCATTGCCTTGTCTCAATATCGCGATCGCCGTCTCCCCCCCATCTCCTGGGAACTCAGCCGCCGCTACGCGGTGGCGGTATTGCAAGATCTGATGGCGAGACCTTTGGCCCAGGGCTGTTTCTGGAATGTGAACTTTCCCCATATCCCACAGCTTGGGGATGGGGCCACGGCTGCGATTCCCGAGATTGTCTTTTGTCAGGCCAGTCGCCAGCCGTTACCGACGCGGTTTGAGTCCGATGGCGATCGCTTTGTCTATCACGGCGACTATTCTCGCCGCGATCGCACCGCCGGAGATGATGTCGATATTTGTTTCTCGGGCAAAATTGCCGTCACGCAACGTCAGCTTTAGCAACAAAATCTCCCTAAACTCATCACAAGTTCAGGGAGACTTTGTTGGCAAACTTAGCCACTTGCGAATCGCATCATCGTGCAACAATCACGATTGACGACTAACACTTCACGACTTAGTAACGACCAATACCTTGACCGGGTTTGTAAACGATGAAGCTCACCGTTTGGCATTGTTTAATGTTGTCAAAACCAACCACACGGATGTAGTAGTTGGAGTACTCAGAACGGCACTCACGGACTTCGCTTAACACATCCTGAGGAGTGCGAGCGTCAAACAGAGGCAGTTTCCACAGAGTCCAGTGGTGGTCACTGGGTAGGGGATCTTCTTCAAATTCAACCGCAGGAATAAACCCTTGATCCAACATATATTGAATCTGGTTGATGATTTGTTGGTCGGTGAGAGGGGGAAGATAAGAGAGAGTTTCGTAACGACGCTCTTTAGGCAGGGTTTTCATCAGAAATGACTCCTTAGTTCTGTGACAAATGATCTTAATCAGGGACATCCTTACCCTCAGACTCCGGCGACGATGACTCATCAACCGAGGTCGAGGCAGGCTCAGCCGTTCGGGTCAAGCGTTCTAGGAGTTGGCGGCGATGGTCGGTGTTCGACTGTTCAATTTGGGCCATCACCATACTCGGCAACAACTCCAAAATCGACTCCGCCAGATGAGCGCGTACCGTCAAGACTCGCAGCATGAGTTCTTTGTTCTCCTGCATCAAGCCTTGCAGATAGGCTTCACCATCCTGAACGCGATTCCCCGAGGAATACTCACTCAGCCAAATGGCGAGGGAAGGATTAGTTTCTGAAAGCTGCTCGATAATTGTCCGAACCGCTTGATAGGTGAGGTAACTTTGCAGCACCTTGGCCGTATCGTCGGCGACTTTTTTCGGATACATCTAGGCTTTATCCTTCCCGAAACGCCTTGGCAGAGTTGGACTAGCGGTCATGAGCGCTCCTCAAGTAAAGGGTCGCTCTTACCACTAGCAACTTAAGCGAGATTAGAGAGTATCAACCGCTTCATACTCGAACTTGATTTCCTTCCAGAGTTCGCAAGC
>CAZXWM010000100.1:0-11526 GCA_964644215.1 uncultured Phormidium sp. | reverse complement strand
CAAGCCTTGCTACCGGGGTATCGGGTGGAAACGGGGCAGATCTCCCGTGAGGGGGAATCCTACCCCACCCTGGAAGTGTATCAAGGCCAGACGCGAGTGGCCCAGCTTGACCCTAAAGACCCGAATCGTCCTGAGGCGGGTATTCGACGCATCAGCATCACCGATCGCAGCATCACCGGCCCAGGCGGCGTTCGGGTGGGAATGACTTGGGCTGAAACCCCGAATTTGGATGATTTGGATTGTTTCCCCGGTGAAGGACCGACGACGGGTTATCTACTGTGTACGCCGTCGGATGCTGAGCGAGTTCAATATATCTACCCTCAACTGGGCCGGTATGGCGATCGCGCTCCGGCCCCCTTGGAGCGATTAGTCTGGATCAATTGGTAACGGCCAGCGGATGAGCCAGATCCCCTGTTTCAAGGGGTACTGGCCAAACGCTCTAACTCTTGCACAACGCGCTCTAACTCCTGCACAATGGCGCGATCATCGATCGCCGTCAACGTATCAACCACGGCGCGATAGTACCATAAACTGCCCTCTCGTCCTCCGGTAAACCGTTGCCAAATCTCCTCGCCCACTAAGCGATAATCTTTAAGAATTGAACGAGCATTATAGAGTTTGTCTGCTGCTGAAACGAGGCGCACGGAAGGAGAAGCGGTTTGCAGATGAGCGATATAGGCCTCTTTACGCGATCGCCAGGGGGGTTTGGGGGTTTGGTCTGTATCGGTACAGCCTTCGACAATTTCGGCGACGCCATCTCCGAACCGGCGGCGAATTTCGGCGGCGATCGCCCTGCCACCACAGTCTTCAATGGCATCATGGAGTAGAGCCGCGATCGCCTCATCTTCGCTAGCGCCATACTCTAATGCCTCACTGGTGACTCCCAAGATATGGGCAATATAGGGAACCCCAGACCCCTTGCGCACCTGATTTTTATGAAGTTCCGTCGCCCAAACTAACGCCTCAGTAAATCGTTGTGACAGTACCATAATTCCTTGTTTTTTCCTTAACTAAAAAATAGCCATTCGTTTCTCAAAACGGACGATATTCAATGGAGAAATAAATACCATTTCCTTGCAACGAATCCCCACGACCATCCACATCGACTAAAGGAATCCCCCAATCTAGCGTAGCTGAGAAATCCGGAGCCATTTCCCAGCGTAACCCCAGTCCCGTTCCTACTAAGGTTTGCGGATCGAGAATCTCGCGATCGCTCCCCAAATTCCACACCGTCCCCAGATCCAAAAACGGTGCAATCTGAACAATCCCCAACCCCCCCGGATCTCGAATTAAGGGATAGCGAAACTCCAAGGACAGCATCACCCCACTGTCTCCAACTCGTTGATTTTGTAGATAGCCGCGAACGGTATCGGGTCCCCCCAAACCAAACTGGGAAATCGGCAGCAAGGGATCTGCTGATAACTGGGCCGCCATCCGAGTCACCAAAAGGGTATCGGGGGCCAGCGATCGCACCCATTGAAACTGTCCTAACCAGGCGAAAAACAGCCCATCCGGTCCCGTCTCATGACGAGTTGCATTGAACGCATCGAGTCCGAGACTAAACTGCGATCGCGCCGCCACCACCTCCGCCGGAGAGCGAGAGGACCAGTCCTGGGTCAGTTGTAACACCGTTAAATTCGAGCGCCCATCTTCAGGTCCCTCGGAAAAAGAAAACGGCTCATCATCAAAGATAAACGTCCGCGATCGCTGCAACCCCAACGACATCCCCACCCGAAACACATCATTCGAGGTTTCCCAGAGGGGATGAGAGATCCCCAAACGCCAATCCTCATCTGTAGAACGAATCCCTAGGACCTCAAACGGCTCCTCCACCACCCGCGATCGCCCCCGCTGATAGGATAACGATAAGCGAGTATTCTCGGCATTCACAGGCAGCTCATAGCGGACAAACCCCTCTCGCACCCCTTCCGTTAAGCCAAACTCCCCCAACAGAGAATCGCCAATTCCCAAAGGACTGTGAACCTGCACCTCGACAGACGGACGCAACGACCCCACATTGGGAGAATTACGATTAGCTAACTGTAACCGTCCCTCAACAGGAAACGCCTCTGTAATCGTCAGCCGTAACTCACTCAATCCCGGCCCTCGTCCCGCCATCAACTCGGCCCGAACCGAGGCGATCGCCGGGTCTTGTTGCAGCAGTTGTAGAGCCTGTTCCAACGCCGGTAAACTCAACGGGGGGTCACTGGCTTGTTCTAGGCGATGACGAATAAACGCTTCTGACAAGCGGCTAACCCCAGTAATCGTGAGCCGATCTAAGCGGCCCTCCACCACCTGCACCTGCACCACCCCATCGCTGACATCTTGAGGCGGAATAAAGGCCCCCGAGGTGGTGTAACCATTGGCGACATAGAGATCGGTAATGGCCGTACGTAGGTTGATTAACTCTTCAAACGCCAGCGATCGCCCTTCATAAGCCGCCGTTAACTCCGCCAACTCCGCCGCCGAAAAGACCGTATTTCCCAACACCTCAATCTGGCGAACCCGAATCTCGGGAATCTCCTCAGAGAGAGGTTCCCTCTCCGGGGACGTCTCTAGCGGTGGAACCAGAATCTCAGGACTCGGCGGGGGAAGGCGATCGGGGAGGGAGGGTAATTCCGGCGATCGCGGGGGAAGCGGTTGGGCCATGGCTTCGGACCATCCTACTCCAGCGGCGATCGCCGCCCCCACCCCAATCCCTCCCACCCACAGTAAACAGACCAATTTCATGAATATCGCCCAAAAATAGGTGAGTTAACGTCGAGCTATTCGTCGTTATCCTACACAACTTCTGGACAGTCAGGAGAATCGAAGTTGGAACAGTCGGCTAATTTTATCAAGGCGATCGCTTTAAGAACCCTGAACAAATGCCATCTGCCAAAAAGCATTCTCCTGACGAGCAACCGCTTGAAAAACTGCCTCCGCTTGAGCTTGAACCTCCTGTGATGCCTCTGCTAAGCTTTCGTTAGCCTGCGCTTCGAGTTGCTTAACATACTCCGTAAATCCCGGATTTCCCCAACGTTGAGCAAACTCATCATAGGGCGAAACCATTGCACCGGGCAGTTGCCAGCCCTGATTATAGGCTAATTCAATGGCCCACAACGCCGTCCCTTGCACCGCATAAGGTTGCACCGACCAACTGGCCATCAACTGACAATAGGCCTCACAGGTGGCTTGAGGCGCACTGTCCAAGCTCAACTGGCGTTCCTTGGCTTTATCACGAAACCAGGCCAACTCATCGCGAATGGCGTTCAATCCCCCCAACAGGACATCAAAATGAGCCACCGGCGCCGCCGCTAAGGTATTAGCCAGAAAGCGAGTGAACTCCGTCACAAACAAATAGTCCTGAGTTAGCCAAGTATTAAACTGTTGTGGCTCGATGGTTCCCGCTTGACAGCGATCGAGAAATCGATGACGGGTTGCATCCCGCCACAGGTCAGGATAGGTCTCCAGAAGTTGGGCGCAAGTCAGAGTCATAGGTCTTTGAAACGAATCATCCCTTAATTGTAGAGAGATAGCGCCTCTGGGCAAAATGGCGAAGATTGCTCCATCGGGCAAGGACTTGCCCTAAACTGTTAAGGGTTGTATCAAAGGTCGATATGGCACGGCGCGTCACATCTCGGGACTCTCTCCCCAACTCCACAGAGAACACACTCTCCCCCAAACTTGAGGATGTCATCCGCATTCGGGGAGCGCGTCAACATAACCTCAAACAGATTGATCTCGACCTCCCCCGCAACCAGTTAATCGTCTTTACTGGGGTCTCTGGGTCCGGGAAATCCTCCCTGGCCTTCGATACCATCTTCGCCGAGGGACAACGGCGCTACATCGAATCCCTCAGTGCGTACGCGCGTCAGTTCCTCGGACAACTCGACAAACCCGATGTCGAGTCCATCGAAGGCCTCAGTCCCGCCATCTCCATTGACCAGAAATCCACCTCCCACAACCCTCGCTCCACGGTGGGAACCGTCACCGAGATTTACGACTATCTACGACTGCTGTTTGGACGAGCCGGGGAGCCTCACTGTCCCCATTGCGATCGCTCCATCGCGCCTCAGACCATTGATATCATGTGCGATCGCATCCTCGACCTCCCCGAACGCACTAAATTTCAAATCCTGGCCCCCATCATCCGAGGAAAAAAGGGAACCCACAAAAAACTCCTCTCCAGTCTCGCCTCCCAAGGCTTCGTCCGAGTTCGCATCAACGGCGAAGTGCGAGATCTCTCGGATCACATCGAACTGGACAAAAACCATGTCCATGACATTGAGATCGTCGTCGATCGCCTCATTTGTAAACCCGGATTACAAGAACGGCTCACCGACTCCTTAGCCACCGCCTTAAAACAGGCCGATGGGGTGGTCATGATTTCCGCTCAACTCCCCGACGAAGACCGTCCTCAAGAAATCCTCTTTTCCGAAAACTTCGCCTGTCCCGAACATGGCGCGGTCATGGAAGAACTCTCACCGCGTCTGTTTTCCTTCAACTCTCCCTATGGGGCCTGTCCCGCCTGTCACGGCTTAGGGAGTTCCCGCACCTTCGCCCCAGAACGCGTGATTCCTGACCCCAACGCGCCGGTGTACAGTGCGATCGCCCCCTGGTCCGACAAAGACAATAGTTATTATCTCTCAGTCCTCTTCAGCGTCGGCCAAGCCTTTGGCTTCGAGATTAGCACCCCTTGGAACCAACTCAGCGCCGAGCAACAACAAATTCTCCTTTACGGGGCCAGCGAGCCGATTTGGATTGAAACCGATTCGCGCTATCAAGAAAATCGAGGCTACTATCGCCACTTTTCCGGGGTCTTGGCCATGTTGCAACGCCAATACGAAGACACATCTTCCGACCAAATCAAAGACAAACTCGAACAATACCTGATTGATAAAGTCTGCGATGTCTGTGGCGGAAAGCGCCTCAAACCCGAAGCCCTCGCCGTTCGCATCGGTCAATACAATATCAGCGATCTCACCGGCGTCGCCATTGACGAGTGCTTAACCCGCCTATCTCAGATGGAATTGAGTCCCCGTCAAGCGCAAATCGCCGAACTGGTATTACGAGAAATTCGCGATCGCCTGCAATTCCTCCTCGACGTCGGCCTCGATTATCTCACCCTCGATCGCGCCGCCACCAGTCTCTCGGGGGGAGAAGCCCAACGTATCCGTCTCGCCACCCAAATCGGGTCCGGCTTAACAGGAGTGCTATACGTCCTCGATGAACCCAGCATTGGCCTCCATCAACGAGACAACGGACGGTTACTGCAAACCCTAACCAAACTGCGAGATTTAGGGAATACCCTGATTGTCGTTGAACATGATGAAGATACCATTCGCAGCGCCGATCACCTGGTTGATATCGGTCCCGGTGCGGGAGTTCACGGCGGCGAAATTGTCGCCCAAGGGGACTTAAACGCACTTCTCAAGGCGGAACGGTCGATGACTGGTGCTTATTTATCTGGACGACGGACGATTGAGAGTCCCGAAGAACGTCGGCCCGGAAATGGTCGTGTCTTACAACTCAAAGGCGCACATCGCAATAATCTCAAACATATCGATGTGGACATTCCTTTAGGGAAATTAGTCTGTGTAACGGGTGTGTCGGGTTCTGGGAAATCAACATTAGTCAATGACCTTTTTTATCCGGCGCTACAACATCATTTAACCCACAAAATTCCCATGCCTCAAGGGTTAAAAACCTTGCAAGTCAAGGGCAGTAAAAAGAAAGAGATCAAAGATATTGTTGACAAAGTCATTGTCATTGATCAATCACCCATTGGACGGACTCCTCGGTCTAACCCAGCTACCTATACGGGGATTTTTGATAGTATCCGTCAAGTGTTTGCTGAAACCGTTGAAGCCAAAGCACGAGGCTACAAACCGGGGCGCTTTTCTTTTAACGTCAAAGGTGGACGCTGTGAAGCTTGTGGCGGCCAGGGGGTGAACGTCATTTCCATGAATTTTCTCCCGGATGTGTATGTACAATGTGATGTCTGTAAAGGGGCGCGATACAACCGAGAAACCCTACAAGTTCACTATAAGGGTCATTCCATCGCTGATGTCCTTAACATGACCGTTGAGGAGGCGTTAGAGGTCTTTAAAAATATCCCTCGGGCCGCCAGTCGTCTGCAAACGCTATTCGATGTAGGGTTAGGGTATATTCATCTTGGCCAGCCTGCACCAACCCTCTCAGGGGGTGAGGCGCAACGGGTGAAGTTAGCTTCGGAGTTATCTCGCCGCGCTACCGGGAAAACCTTATATTTAATTGACGAACCGACAACGGGACTCTCGTTTTATGATGTGCATCAGTTACTAAATGTGATGCAACGTTTGGTGGATAAGGGCAATTCAATTTTGGTGATTGAGCATAATTTGGATGTAATTCGTTCGGCGGATTGGTTGATTGATTTAGGTCCAGAAGGGGGAAATAAAGGCGGCGAAGTTGTGGCTGTGGGAACCCCAGAAATGGTGGCTAAGGTAGCCCAATCCCATACGGGGCAGTATTTGTGATAAGAAGGCAAGAGGCAAGAGGCAAGAGGCAAGAGGGGGGAGAAGGCGATGCACTCGGGAGGCAGAGCCTCCCCAAGAGTATGACGGGTGCTTCAGCCGAGTCATGAGGAAGTAGCCAAGTCACGAGGAAGTGAAGTAAAGACTCAATTAACCGCCGCCGACAATGGTGACAATTTCGAGTTTATCTCCTTCTTTAATTTGGGTGTTTTCCCAATATTGACGATGGAGAATTTCGCCGTTGTATTCAACGGCAATTAGGCGAGGATTTAAGCCAATCTCTTCTAAAAATTGGGGCAGCGATCGCCCGGATTGGCATTGTTTGGATTCACCGTTAACGGTTAGGGTGATGGGGGGCATAGAAGGGTAAGAGGCAAGAGGCAAGAGGCAAGAGGCAAGAGGCAAGGGGAGGGGCGTACCTTTCTTAAACTTAGGCTTGGGCGACTTTGTAGAGCATTTTGGCCAGTTTCATGAGCTGGGGTTTGTCGAAGACATCCGTGAGGGCTTTAACCGCAGCGGCCGGATCTTGGCGAATCAGGGCGTAGTGGCCCCAGGCTCCCGCTTCGGCTTCAGCCAGATGTTGCAGACTGAAACTGGGTGAGATTGCGCCCTCGTCTCCGGCGGCGATCGCCTCGCTGGCCTCCCGCAATTCTACAATAACCACAGGCGCTAAGATGCGATAGGGGTTGTTTTCATTGCGAACCGCGCGATCGGCCACCTCTGTTAACGCTTTCCAGGCCTGAGACTCTGAGGCGAGTTCTTGTAGATGCTGACAGAACACCGCCAACTTTTGTCGGGTTTCTGAACTTTCGGCTTGACGGAACAGGGTTAACATTTGTCGCAACAGGTCCGTCACTTCAGCTTGCAGATTCCCTGAGGGTTGGGAAGCCCCAGCGGCGGGGGTATCGTCTGGGGTTCCTCCGGCTTGTAGATGTTTGAGATGGGCTTCGAGTTGTTGAAAGGCCGGTTCGACGCGACTAAACACCTCGTCTGCATCTTCGTCTCGTAAGCCAAAGGGGCTTTGCAGCAGTTCCAGGAGTTCCCGTAGGGAGTCAACCCCTTGCAAGAAGAGACTTTCGAGTTTGCGATCAATGGGTAAAGTATCTTGTTTGAGGACCTTGAAATAGTCTTCGAGACGGTGGGCGACTTTTTGGATGGAACTATAGCCCAACATGGCGGCTCCCCCTTTGACGGAGTGAGCCGCACGGAACATCTCGTCAATTTCGTCGGGGTTTTGGACGGTTGCGGGTAAGTCTAATAACCCATTTTCGAGGGTGTTGAGGTGTTCTTTACCTTCTTCGATGAAGAAGCGGACGATTTCTTCAGAGGCCACGAGATGACTCCTTAACCAATGTAGGACAGGGGATTTGAGCCTTAAGGCTCGGAGGATTCGTCTTCGCTGGGACTGGCTTGACTCGCTTGGATTTCTTCTATCAGGATTTGAATCCGGTCTTTTTGTTGAGCCGGGGCCAGTTCCAGGGCGGTGTTAAGGGCGGCTTGGGCTTCATCGAGTTGTCCGGTTTCTTCTAAAATCAGACCTTTACCCACCAGGGGGCGAAAATCACTCGAATGTTCTTGGCTGAGATTGTCAAAGACGTTGAGGGCCTGCTCGTAACGTTGCTGTTCGGCGTAGACTTGTCCTAACAGCAGTTGGGTGGAGACGACATCGATGCTCCCTGGCTCCGATTGGTTGGCTTGGGAGGCCAGTTGTAGGATATCTTCAATGGCGGCGATCGCCGCTTCGGGCCGGTCTTCTTGCAGCAGCAGCGTCACCAGTCCTTGAAGGGCTTGCACGTTCCCTGGTTCGCGGGTAATCAGCTCGCGATAGGTTTCGACGGCTCCCTCGCGATCGCCTAAATACTGTTTCGTCTGAGCCAACAAGACTCGATAGCGAGATTCGTCGGGATTCAGTTCCGCTAAGCGTTCTAGCGGCTCAATAGTCCCCTCGATATCGTTGAGTTGACGCTGCACATCAATCAGCCCTCGCAACGCCGTTTGATTATCCGGTTCGCGCTCCAGGACGAGTTTATAGCCCCGTTCCTGGGCCTGAAGATCCTCTTGGGGGTTGCTGGCGGCGGGGGTATTGGTGGGAGTGGGGCCTGAATTCCCCTGATTGGCTTGTAAGACACCGCCGAGGAGGGGTGCGATGGAAAAGCCAAGAAAGGCGATTAAGCCAATAGCCAGCACAATACGACTCAACCAACCCGAACGCTTTTTAGACACAAACTTTGCCTCAACTGCAACTGAACATCAAACTGAACCTGGCGGAACCTAAGGGATGGAGTTATCCGTCACCCCTAGTATCTTAGTCCATCGGCGCAGGACTCTTTGAGACGTAATCCTTTACACTTAGGGGGAAAGGGTGCGATCGCCCCAACCGTTACATCAGGCCGCGATGTGAATTAATGAAAGATAACCCACCGATCCTTATTATCTTACAACTGTTGCCAATTTTAGTGGTCTTGACGGCGATCGTAAACCCGACCTTGGCGCTTCCCTTGATCAGTCTTTTGATTCTCTTATTCCCCGTCATCCTCTATAAATTTGTCCAACAAGCCTCGCGGGACTTAGGACGAGAACTCTATTCCCGCAACCCCGAGACGACGGAATTTAACCAGTGGGATGAGGTTCCCATTGTTGACAGTGAGCCGATCGCGATCGACCCCATTTTCCAACGGATTCAGGGAGATTTAGCCCTCTTACGGCTGGCCTATCCCTTTGATGAGGGACAACTCACTCAAGCCTACCGCCGTCGCGCCCGCGAAACCCACCCAGATGCGGGGGGAAGCGAGCGCGAGTTTATTCAGGTGCAACAGGCCTATGAACGACTCCAAGGGGTGTTAGACCTCGAAATCAGCGAGGAATTTTAGGGATAGAAGCCTAAAGTGGGCAATCCAGCGGTTTCTGCGAGTCCTAACATCAGGTTCATCGCTTGCACCGCTTGTCCTGCTTGTCCTTTGAGGAGATTGTCAATCACCGACATCACAATCACTCGTCCTGTGCGGGGATCAACTTCAATGCCGATGTAGTTGAGGTTAGAGCCACAGGCCCATTTAGTTTGGGGATAGACTCCTGAGGGGAGGACTTTCACCCAAGGGGAGGCTCGATAGAAGGCATTATAGATGGTTGCTAAATCTTCGCGGACTAAACCGGGGTCGCGCAGGGTGGCGTAAACCGTGGCCAAAATCCCCCGAATCATGGGGACGAGATGAGGGGTGAATTGAACCATCATCTCATGACCGGCTAAGTCGCTACAGATTTGTTCGATTTCTGGGGTATGTCGGTGACGGGCCACCCCATAGGCGGAAATGGAACTACTGGCTTCGGCCAGCAACAGGTTGGTTTTGGCTTGACGACCCCCCCCAGAGGTTCCCGATTTGGCGTCAATCACCAGGCTTTCTGGTGCAATTAAGCCCTGTTTGAGCAGGGGGGCCACGGCTAAGAGGCTGGCGGTGGGATAGCAGCCGGGACAACCGATGAGGTTGGCGTCTTGGATGCGATCGCGGTACAGTTCCGGTAAGCCATAAACTGCTGAGGCGGCGATATCTGCGTCCGTGCGATCGCCCCCATACCAAGCCTGATAAGTATCGAGATTAAAAAAGCGATAGTCGGCGGACAAATCCAGGACTTTACAGCCTTTCTCCAACAGGGCCGGGGCCATCGTCCAGGCCAAGCCATTAGGAAGGGACAGGAACACCACCTGACAGCGTTCGGCGATGCGATCGACTTCCACGGGTTCGACCTGTAGTTTAAAGCGATGTTCGAGATGGGGATAAATGTCTGAGAAGGGCTTTCCAGCACTCCCCTGTCCCCCTAAATAGACAATATCGACATTTGGATGGTCTAGCAGCAATCGCACCAGTTGCACGCCGCCATACCCCGATGCGCCGACAATGCCGACTGACACACGCTCAAAATCTCCCATTATGCTTCTCCCAACCAGTTTCAGTTCAATAGGGTCTCACGTTAAAGTTAGTCTAGCGTTACTCTGGCCGCAACGAACGTTTTGCCAGAGAATCCTCATGATTTGGGGACAAGGCCCAAGTTTAACCTCAGCCATTAGCGGCGATGGTTCCCAACGCCTCCTTGTCGCAACAATTGACCTCGGGAACGTCTGGGGCGATCGCACCATCTTAGACAGTAGACCCAAAGGCAACTGTTAAGCTTACATCAGGCGCTGCTGTCCCCCTACCCGACAATTCATGAATACTCCCGACTCTCTACCCCAGTCCTTCCCTCGGAAAATCGCTAAAGTTCTCCTCCATCCCTTGGTGGTGTCCTCCGTCGCCGTCGCAGGGATTGCAGCCTTCCAAGCCGAACGCATCAGCAACAAAGTGACCGAGGCCCTGTTTCCCGCCGCACCCGCTCCCGTTACGGAGGTCAAAGCCTTACTGGTGAGCGAATTTGAGGGAAAAACTGAACTGACTACCGCCGAAGTTCTCCTCGAAACCGTCGTCAGAACCCATCAGGATCGGATGTTTGGTCATCTCTATCTAGGACAAACGGTTGTTCTCTATCAAGGTGTGGGACGAGTTCGCGCTGGAATTGATTTAGACCAATTAGAAGTCAAATCCGTCGATCGCGCCAATGGCCAGATTCATATTCTCCTCCCCCCACCCTATCTGGTGCAAGCAGATTTAGATGTTGATGAATCGGGCATTTTAGAGCATCATCGCAATTGGTTCGCTCCCAATGTTGAGGCGCAACTCTACACCGAGGCCCAACAAACGGCCCTGCTGCAAATTCGTGAACAAGCCTGTCAGGATGGACTGTTGCAAAAAGCTGACCAGGAAGCTGAAATGATTGTCCGTAATATCCTGCAAGCGGCGGAGTATCAAGAGATTACCATTGAAAGCCAATTGGCGCGATCGCCCAGTTGTTTGATGAACGCCGGTCGCTAGAAAAAGAGCGATGCGTTCCGGCAAGTTTGAATCGATCGGTGTAGGTCAATACCTGAGCCGATGCCGGAACACATCCTACCATTTCTCTTGTTCCCTGTTCCCTGTTCCCTGTTCCCTGTTCCCTGTTC
>CAZXWM010000099.1:11205-11580 GCA_964644215.1 uncultured Phormidium sp. | reverse complement strand
TCAAGGACCGCACAGTCAGTCAATCGATCGAAGGTGGCTCATTGTGAATTGTGGGTTGCAAGCGATTCATGTATTTGCATGACTCAAACCTACCGTACGTACGTACGTCCGTACGTACATCTATGAGGATCTACGCGTGCGTAGTGTATGGCCTACGCCTACCTACAGTACGTGCAGACTGCTTACTGGGTACCCCTGTATTCGGTTCAGGACGACAGAAGTTGCGCTATCCATACGATGTGAGCTAAGTTACTAGCTAGCTCTACTAGCTTCTCCGTACTCTAGCTAGTTAGCTACCTTGGTTTAACAAAACGGTTCCGCAGCTTCCAATAGTCCGTCTGCAGGGCAAATTCAGTTTCTTGTATCGTCTTGACG
>CAZXWM010000099.1:0-11195 GCA_964644215.1 uncultured Phormidium sp. | reverse complement strand
TGCATCACCATATCCTCCGCGGTCCAGCACCGAACGGATCTCGGCAGGAAGCGTCCAATCGGGATAAGTCATCTTGGAAAGACATACTTTGTTCTTGGCAAGCAGCTTCTCAATGTCGGTCAGTAGTTTGGGCTCATTGTACCAGATGCAGTTGCCACCCTTGTCAAAATCGCGTGTGTCATCAACCGGTGGTTTCTTCCCCTTGCGACAAAACCACGCGCGTTCTTCTGCTGTTGCCACCAGACTCAAGGCCAGTCCCATGCGTTCGGCGCGGCCAACACGACCACAGCGATGAACGTAGGTCTCTGTCTTGTCGGGTAGGGTCATGTGGATGACAAAGGGTAGTTCTTGAATATCAATTCCACGTGCTGCAACATCCGTACAAATCAAGCATGAAATCAAAGATCCGGCTCTTGCCACCCTCGGCAAGCAACGGATTGACTGGGCCGGGCGCGAAATGCCTGTTTTGGCCCAAATCCGCGATCGCTTCGAGGCTGACAAACCCCTAGCGGGCATTAAACTCGTTGCCTGCTGCCACGTGACGACGGAAACGGCCCATTTGGCGATCGCCCTCAAAGCCGGTGGTGCTGATGCCCTGCTCATCGCCAGCAACCCCCTCTCGACTCAAGATGACGTCGCGGCCAGTCTCGTGGTGGATCATGGGATTCCCGTCTATGCCATCAAAGGGGAAGACGCAGCAACCTACGAGCGTCACGTCCAAATCGCCCTCGATCATCATCCCAACATCATTATCGATGATGGCTCTGACGTGGTGGCCACGATGGTCAAAGAGCGGCAAGAACAGCTCTCGGAACTCATCGGCACTAACGAAGAAACTACTACTGGCATTGTCCGGCTGCGGGCTATGTTCAATGACGGGGTATTAACCTTCCCCGCCATGAATGTCAACGATGCTGATACTAAGCATTTCTTCGACAACCGCTATGGAACCGGCCAATCCACCCTCGACGGCGTGATTCGGGCGACGAATATGCTGCTGGCGGGTAAAACCCTGGTGGTTTCTGGCTATGGTTGGTGTGGTAAAGGCGTGGCCTTACGGGGACGTGGTATGGGGGCTAACGTCATTGTCACGGAAATCGACCCCGTTCGGGCGATCGAAGCGGTGATGGATGGTTTCCGCGTTATGCCGATGGCTGAAGCCGCCCCTCTCGGTAATTTGTTTATCACGGTGACGGGCAACAAGCACGTCATCCGTCGCGAACATTTTGAGGTGATGCGTGATGGGGCCATTGTCGCCAACTCCGGTCACTTTGATATCGAGATTGACCTGAAATCTCTCAAAGAGATGGCCAGTGACGTGAAGGCCGTCCGTCCTTTTACCGAAGAATATCGCCTCAATAGCGGTAAATCTGTGGTGGTCTTAGGTGAAGGTCGTTTAGTCAATTTGGCAGCGGCTGAAGGGCATCCTAGCGCCGTTATGGACATGAGTTTTGCCAACCAGGCCCTGGCTTGTGAGTATCTGGTGAAAAACAAGGGTAAACTGGAGCCGGGTCTGCACTCGATTCCCGAAGAGATTGACCGGGAAATTGCCCGTCTCAAACTCGTGGCGATGGGAATTGACCTCGACAGTCTCACTCCTGAGCAACATGAGTACATTAACTCTTGGCAGTCGGGAACTTAATTGCCGTTTGCGGTTTGCCGTTGGTAATTAGCAGTCAATCGTTAATCGTTAAACAAACTTATCGATTTCTAGGGGCGTACCATACGTGGCTCGCCCCTACTGTTATTCTTGATTGGAGATACGATAGGTTCTCCGGTATTTCCTATTCCCTGTTCCCTATTCCCTGTTCCCCATTCCCCGTTCCCTTATTCCCGTGCCTAAGAAACTATCGACAGAGCTTGAGGGCTATTTTTTTGCCGAGGAGCGCCGCGATCGCGTCAGTTTAGCCGATCTCGTGGCGATCGCCGGGGAACGGGCCTTCGGGTTCTTGTTAGTGCTATTATCGATTCCCTCAGCCTTACCCATTCCCGCGCCAGGCTATTCGATTCCCTTTGGAATTGTCATTTTTTGGCTTTCGGCTCAGTTAGCGTTAGGCCGAAAACGTCCCTATTTACCGAAACGATGGTTAGCGAAAGATGTTGCCCTAGAGACAATTCGGGGAATCTTACAGAAAGGACTTCCCTGGCTACGACGACTTGAAGTTCTCTCTCGTCCCCGTCTGAGTTTCATCTGTACTCAGTTATGGGGACGAGTGCTGATCGGGATTGCTCTGTGTTTGATGGCAATTTCGATGATGACTCCCATCCCCCTAACCAATACCCTGCCGGCGATTGGCGTGTTTGTCACCAGTTTAGGACTGTTTGGAGATGACGGGGTTGTCACCTTGGGGGGATTAACGATTTGCTTGATGGGATTGGTTCTAACCACCTCAATTTTGCTCTTTGGTTATGAGGCGGTGTCTGCGGTGATTGAGATGATTAAGACCACCATTCGCTGAGAAAAATTGCCCAACAAAACATTGCCCAACAAAACATTGCCTAACCAACAGTGGAGCGGTTGGCGGAGCCTCTCTCGACTGTGATTCGGTGAACTATTCGATAAACAAAGCCCGTGAGGTAATATCCTCTCGATTTAAGGGCTGCTCATTGCGAGGTTCAGTTTCCGGGGGAACGAAGGCTCCGAAGTCCTCGCTGACGGGTGCAGGGGTGTGAGCAAATTGTTGATTATTGGGTGCCAAATGAGGGGAAAGTCCTGAGACGGCGGCGACAAACATAGCAGCGATCGCCGTTCCACCCCAGGCTAGGTGTCGTTGTCGCTGCTGACGCATCCGAGAGAACACTTTGGCGGTGGTTTCCTCAGCCGAAACGGGATTTTCGGCCACGGGCATCAATTGTACGCCAGAACTGATACAGGATAACTGTTGATAAATTTGCCGTGCTTCGGAGTCACAGGCCAGCAGACGCTCTGCCTGTTTCCGTTCTTCTGGGGTAACTTCTCCATCGAGGTAGCAACTGAGCAAAACAAACAGATCTTCCGTTCGTTCAGCATCGTGAGCTTCGGGGGAGCCTCCAAATTGGTCGTCGAAATGATTGAGAGTCATGATGCAATTCACCACCTAGCTGTTCAAAGGTAACAGCGACGTATTTTAGGGTATAATCCGCCACTTCCGTAGTTCTACTTAAGTTTAACTGACGACAGTTTAGTGCCTGTGATGGATAAGTCAATAAGGGTTCAGGGATGATGTAGGCCCTAAGAGCCCTTGGACAGACAGTATGAATACGGTTCTACAGGGCTTGACGTACAACGATGGGCCTAAAGTTCCTGATTGGCTTCAACTGTCGATGTAGTTCTTTAATTCGGATTGTAAACGATGGCGGGCGCGAGCAATGCGGGACTTGACGGTTCCTAGGGAGACACCGGTAATTTCAGCAATCTCTTCATAGGGCATTCCCTCGATTTCTCGCAGAACGATGGTGGTGCGGAAGGCTTCAGGGAGGTCGGCGATCGCCAGCCGCAGTTTACTATAAAACTCATCCGTGGCCAGAGCGTCATCGGGGCCGGGTTCATCGGCGGCGATTTCCCACTCCCGTTCACCATCATGGGTTCGGAAGGTGGCATCGAGAGACAGGGGAGGACGAACTCGCTTGCGTTTGCGCAGTTCATCGTAAAACAAGTTGGTTGTAATCCGACTGAGCCATCCTTTGAATTTAACCGGATCTTGGAGTCGGCGCACATTGCGATAGACGCGAATCCAAACCTCTTGAGCTAAGTCAGAGCGATCCTGCCAATCAGGGGCCAGATGATAGAGAACTTTGTCAACATAGGATTGATAGCGGCGCAATAACTCAGCGAACGCGGCTCGATCTGGGCGAGCGCCAAGTTGACAACGACGAACTAAGTCTAAATTCGAAAGCTGAGCCGGAGGAACCACGGGTGTTTGGGGAATGGTCGCCTCAACCGCAGACCAAGATAATGAAATAGAATGTGTCATGGGTATATCGGGGCGATCAGGAATCTACCTATTACTGGGAAGACGTTGCACTTATGCTAAGAGTTCCCGGATGATCGCCCCTGGCCTGTGGTTAGGTTGATGGATTGTCACTGATTTGCTTCCCATCTTAGGCGATCGCGATTAGGGATCTCTAAGTTGAGAAATGCGGAGCTGCGCTGCATCTGTTGCCCCCGTCTGGCCGGCCGTTGCCCCGTTGTGTGACCCTGTTTTCAACCCATCTGATCATGAACAGCATTGTGACGTTTTACCGACAAGCCGAAGAGATTGATGTTCTCAATGCCGAGGCCCAAATGCTGTTTGGTTATGCGACTGAAGCGGTACAAGGGCGATCGCTGACTCTATTGTTCCCGGATTGGCACCAGGGACAGGTCCGGCAACAGGGACGGCGGGCTGATGGCCAGGTGTTCCCCTGTTACGTTGACGTGCTGAGGGGAGCGGAAATCTCCGTGATTACTTGTCGGCCAATTGCTCCTGAGGAGCCGTCGCTTAACCAATTGACTCTCTTGGAACGATTTGTTGAGGACGCTCCTACGGCGATCGCCATGTTTGACCGTAACATGACCTATCTACATGTCACTCGTCGTTGGTTGAGCGAGTTTCATCTCCAGCAACAGTCACTGCAGGGGCGATCGCATTATGAAACCTTTCCGTTGTTTGAGCAAGATCCTGGGGCGATCAACCGTTGGCAACGTCGTCAACAGTCCTGTTTAGCGGGCAATATTGAAACCGGAGATGATGAGCCAGTCCGTCATGCTGACGGTAGTTTAGATTGGTATCGTTGGGAGATGCGGCCCTGGAAAACCGAGACGGGAGAGATTGGTGGGATTCTTCTCTGGGCCGACAACATCACCCATACTAAAACGGTGCGAGATGAACTCTACGAAGCCAAGGAAGCCGCCGAAGCTGCCAATCGCTCTAAAAGTACCTTCTTAGCTAATATGAGCCATGAATTGCGGACTCCCCTCAATGCCATTATTGGCTACAGCGAAATGCTCAGTGAGGAGGCCCAGGACGATGGTTATGAGGAGATTGCTTCGGATTTAAGCAAAATTCGTGGCGCGGGGAAACATCTGCTGTCGTTGATTAACGATATTCTCGATATTTCCAAAATTGAGGCGGGACGTATGGACCTCTATATTGAGGCCTTTGACTTAAATACCCTGATGCTGGAGATTGAGGCCACTGCCACGCCGCTGATTGAGGAGAAAAACAATCGCCTCATCCTCAATGGAGACCCGGAACTGGGCAATATGTACGCCGATTTAACGAAAGTGCGGCAAGTTCTGTTCAATTTAATCAGCAATGCGGCGAAGTTTACCCAGGAGGGAGAGATTACTTTTGCTGTACGACGAGAACAGCTCGGCGATCGCCCCTGGATTGCTTTTGAGGTCAGGGATACAGGCATCGGCATGACCGATGAACAACTCGAAAATGTGTTTACGGCTTTTAGCCAAGCTGATGCGTCGACGACCCGTAAATATGGGGGAACTGGGTTAGGGTTGGCGATCGCCCGCCATTTTTGTCAGATGATGGGTGGGGATCTTCAGGCTAGCAGTGAACCGGATGTTGGTTCGAGCTTTATTGTCAATTTGCCCGCTGAACCCATCGATATTCTCGATGATCCTGTTGAAGAGGGCAAGAAACGGGACAACGGCGGTCAGTCAACAGGGGTGATTCTGGTGATTGATGATGATCCTGATACCCTGGATTTGATTTCGCGACGCTTGACAAAAGACGGGTTTCATGTAGAAACCGCCAACAATGGTGAAGAGGGTCTCGCGAAAGCCCGTCAGCTCCATCCTGATGCGATTATTCTCGACATTCTCATGGAAGGGATGAGTGGCTGGAATGTGCTCTCGGAACTCAAAGCCGACAGCAGCCTGATAGATATTCCCACCATTGTTGCCACCATTCTCGATGACCGCAACATTGGCTTTACTCTAGGAGCCTCAGACTATTTGGTGAAACCCGTGGACAACCAGCAATTGACGCGGTTGTTGGCAAAATACCAACAGCGTTCGGGTGGCCAACATCCTCCTCGTCGTAATCGTATTCTTGTGGTGGAAGACGATGATATGACGCGGGAAATGATGCGGCGAACCTTAGAGAAATCGGGGTGTAATGTCGTCGAAGCTAACAATGGACGAGCAGCCCTCGATGCGGTGGCGGCTGAGGTGCCTCAGTTGGTGTTACTGGATTTGATGATGCCGGAAATGGATGGGTTTAGCTTCTTAAGCAAATTCCGCGAAAATCCTCAGTGGCGAGGGGTTCCTGTGGTGGTGGTGACGGCGATGGAGTTGACGGCCGGCGATCGCCAACGACTTGACGGCTGTGTGGTTCATATCCTAGAAAAAGGCACCGCTACCCGTGAGGAACTCCTGTATGAGGTGCGGGAGCGATTATTTGCCAGTCTTAACTTGTCCCCAACAGAATCTTCAGGAAAATGGGAGAATAAGTGAACTGTATTGAGAGAACCACAACTGTGCAACTGAAATTTGTCCAGGATGTCAGTCGTTCTTGGCTTAAAGGACGAGAACGCCGCTGGAGACTTGCCGAGTATGGCTAAAATTTTACTGGTTGAAGATAACGAGATGAATCGGGATATGCTGTCACGGCGCCTGAGACGCAAGGGCCATGAGGTGGTTGTGGCCATCGATGGCGCTGAGGGGGTCGATCTGTCGATTCGTGAAACCCCCGATCTGATTTTGATGGATATGGGGTTACCGGTGATGGATGGTTGGGAGGCCACTCGGACGATTAAAGCCGCTGCGAAAACCCAGCAGATCCCGATTATTGCTCTGACGGCTCATGCGATCGCCGGCGATCGTGAAAAATGTCTCGCGGCTGGCTGTGATGACTATGATACTAAGCCGGTGGAGTTTCCCCGTTTACTCTCGAAAATCGAAAGCCTTTTGTCGTCTTCGTCGTCCTAACCCGATTGGAGAGTGATTGAAGCCGCTGTTATTTTGCCAAGGTTTGTGTTTTTACCATGATTGATGAGGCCAATTCTCAACGCGTGACGCGGCGGACTCAACTGGGGATTGTCGCCGGTTGTGGGTTTGTGGCGATCGCCTGGTTTTTGGATGTTTGGGCGAATCCGGGGTCGGAGGGGGTATCGTTACTGCAACGCCATCTTCAGAACCCGGTCTTGTGGCTGGTTGACACGATGCCGCTGCTGAGTGGACTGGTGGCCCGTCGCTTTGGCCAACAAATTGCTCGGCGGGATTTAGAACAACAGCAACAACGCCAAACTCTGAAAAATCAAAGTCGGGCCTTGGTGGATTTGGCTCGTAATCAACAGTTTGAAACCGGCAGTATCTCGGCGACGCTGCAAGGGATTGCCCAGACGGCGGCCCAAATTGTCAATGTGGCTCGTGTGAGTTTGTGGCAGTTTGAGGGCGATCGCCTGGTGTGTTTGGAAGTTTATTGTCGTCAAACTGACAGTCATAGTAAGGGGACGAGTCTGGCGATTCGCGACGTTCCTAACTATACTCGCGCCCTGGAGAGCGATCGCTGTCTAGCTATCTCAGATGTTAACGCAGACCCCCGAACTCAGGCGCTGGCGGCGGCTTATTTCACTCCTAACCAGATTGTTGCCGTTCTCTGCGCTCCCGTGCGTTTAGGGCGCAAAATGGTGGGGGTGGTCTGTTGTGAACAGGCCCATAGTCCGCGACGTTGGACTGTCGAAGAACGGACGTTTGTGGCTTCGATTGGGGACTTTGTGGCTTTGGCCTTGCAAACGGGCGATCGCACCTCCGCTGAAGTCGCTCGCTGGGAAAGTGAAGAACGGTTCCGCTGGCTCTCAGAAGCGACGTTTGAGGGCATTATCATCCATGCCGATGATGCCATTCTCGATACGAACCAGGCTCTGGGGACTCTCTTTGGCTATTCCGACACAGAATTGCTGGCCATGAACCCGCTGCAACTGTTCGCTCCTGACTGTCGGGCCGCGGCCCGGGAACCGTTGCGATCGGGATCTGAGAAAACCTCGGAATTGACGGGACTGCGGCGCGATGGCACTCTCTTTTCGGTGGAAATTCAAGGACGCTCTCTTCCCTATTACGGCAATAAAGTCCGAGTGACAGCGGTGCGGGATATCAGTGAACGCAAAGCGGCTGAAGTGGCTCTACGCCAAAGTGAGGCCCGTTATCGCGCTATTTCTGAGTTGGCCTCGGACTATATTTACGCCGCCGAAGTCAGTGCTGATGGTGTCCTGGTGGTGCAATGGGCCACCCAGGCCTTTGAGGAGATTAGCGGCTACGGCATCGAGGAGATCCGAGAGTTGGGAGGCTGGTCTGAGGTGATTTACCCGGAGGATCGGCCTCAAGCTCGTCGGATTCCCGGTCACAATAGCCCGGATTGGGATGGGATGCGGGAATATCGCATTGTTGCCCGCAGCGGCGAGATTCGTTGGCTACGAGACTATGCTCGTCCCGATGGGGATGAGCCGAGGAATGGCTCGGGAGAAGAGACTCCGTTACGCTTACTCGGGGCTGTCAAGGATATTACGCTGGCTAAACAGGCTGAGGAAGAACTGTATCGAGCTAAAGAGGCGGCGGAAACAGCGAATCGCTCGAAAAGTGCTTTTCTGGCCAATATGAGCCATGAACTGCGGACTCCCCTCAACGCCATTATTGGCTATAGCGAAATTTTGCAGGAGGAAGCCGCTGAGGAGGGGAATGAGGAGGCGGTTGAAGATGTGCAGAAGATTCGCACGGCGGGAAATTATCTGTTGGCGTTGATTAACGATATCCTCGATATCTCGAAGATTGAAGCGGGGAAAATGGATCTGTATCTCGAATCCTTTGATGTGGGGGTGTTACTTGAGGAAGTTTGTCTGACGGTGGAGCCGTTGGTGGCTAAAAATCAGAATACCTTGACGATTGAGGGGGATTCTGAGTTGGGGGAAATGCAGGCGGATTTAATGAAGGTGCGACAAGTTCTGTTGAATTTACTTAGTAATGCGGCTAAGTTCACGGAAGCGGGACAGATTACCCTGGAGGTGACGCGACAGGTGCAGACGATGCACTTTCGGGTGATGGATACGGGGATTGGGATGAGCGAGGAACAGGTTAAGCAGTTGTTTGAACCCTTTATTCAGGGTGATGTTTCGACGACACGCCAGTATGGCGGGACGGGATTGGGGTTAACGATTAGTCGCCGCTACTGCCAGATGATGGGTGGGGAGATTACAGTGGAGAGTGAATTGAATCATGGCTCGACGTTCTTGGTTGAGTTACCCTTGATGGTTAATCGCTTGGCGATCGCCCTGAAGTCTTCGGCCTCATCCGATTGAGGCTGAGGGGATCAGCTAAACTGAGACGACGGCTTATGGTGGGCGATCGCCTCATGTCTGGGATGGTTGGCTCGGGGAAAGCCGAAGTGGTTAACTGAGGTCTAACTATCAAGTCTTGATCTAAGGTTTTGACTGAGGTTTTGACTGAGGTTTTGACTAAGGTTTTGACTAAGGTTTTGATTGGGGTTTGGGCTCAATTCTTCGCTCAATATTTTGCTGACTAGAGGAGTTCGTTCATGACATCGCCGGAAACTGCTAAAGTCTTGGTTGTTGATGATAATGAGGCTAACCGCGATTTACTGAGACGACGGTTAAAACGTCAGGGGTATGAGGCGATGGTGGCTGAAGATGGCTTTCGCGCTCTGGAATTGATGGCAGAACATCCCTTTGATTTGGTCTTGCTGGATATTATGATGCCGGGGATGAATGGTTATCAAGTCTTAGAAAAAATTAAGGCAGATTCTGAACTTCGAGATATTCCGGTTTTAGTCATTTCAGCCCTTGACGATATTGAAAGTGTTGTTAAATGTATTGAATTAGGGGCAGAAGACTATTTACCAAAACCCTTTAATCCGATTTTACTCCAAGCCAGACTGGGGGCTTGCCTGGAAAAAAAGCGCCTAAGAGACCAGGAAAAGGCATACCTGGAAAAACTGACAACTGAGCAAACAAAATCCGAGAAACTTTTATTAAGTATTTTACCGAAACCGATTGCAGAACGACTTAAGCAAAACCCTAAAACGATTGCAGATAGCTTTGATGATGTGAGTGTTTTGTTTGCCGATATTGTCGGGTTTACGAAGTTATGGTCGCGAATTTCTCCAACAGAGTTAGTGGAATTACTCAATGAGATTTTTTCGGGGTTTGATAAGTTAGCTGAAAAAAATGGCTTAGAAAAAATAAAAACGATTGGTGATGCTTATATGGTGGTGGGAGGGTTGCCGATTCCTCGGGAGGATCATGCTGAGGCGATCGCCCAGATGGCCTTAGATATGCAAACCCGCATGGCTCAGTTTAATCGCGGCGATCATGAACCCTTTAGTATTCGCATTGGTATTAACACCGGTCCTGTGGTGGCGGGGGTGATTGGCACGAATAAGTTTACGTATGATCTTTGGGGGGATACAGTCAATACCGCCAGCCGTATGGAATCTCATGGTATTGCCAATACGATTCAAGTGACCGAAGCCACTTATGAACGCTTAAAAGATTGCTTTAACTTTGAACGTCGAGGGGTGATTGATGTCAAAGGAAAAGGTAGAATGACCACATATTTACTCCTCGATCGCCGCTCTAAATGCCCATGAACGATGCTGTTGTTTCCCGTTACTGGCCGGGTTATCGGGTCTTAGGCCAATTATCCCCCTGGATTCTCGGACTGGTTAGCTTCACCGTAGCCAGTCCAGTATTGGGCCAATCCCATCAAACCTGGGTCACTCCCTGTTTAGAAACTCTGCAACAGCAGACATCCCTCTCACTCCCCCCTGGGGGGCTAAATCGCCCTGTAACTCGCGGCGAGTTGGCGGGGATGCTGAACCCGATTCGTTTACATCGATTGCCCTCTGAGGAGAGTCTTCCCTACTTAAACGAGGGAAATGGCCGCGACGGGAATGGAATCGAGGTGGAGACGGTGAACCCGGATCAGTATCTCTCTCGCGGACAACTTTGGCAGATGTTAACAGAGGAGTTGGGCTATCAGGCCGCGGGTGCAGCCCGAGAGACCCTGAACCGATATTATCGAGATGGGATTCTCGTTCGGGATGATGGGGCGTTAGAGGCGATCGCAGGGGCGGCGGAACGAGGGCTAGTGGTGAATCCCCATGGTGCAGATTGGCTCTATCCCTATCGTTTAGCAACGGGGGCTGATGTGGTGGCGAGTCTTTGTCAAGTGCTGGCGTTGGACCAGCCGCAATTTATGGGGTTAA
>CAZXWM010000098.1:0-11584 GCA_964644215.1 uncultured Phormidium sp. | reverse complement strand
AGTGTTCCCTGTTCCCTGTTCCCTGTTCCCTGTTCCCTGTTCCCTTCTTCCCCCCATGAGCCGTCGCATCTTCTTTACCGTACTTTGGTTAGCCTTTCTCGGCTATGCCTTCGGGCTTGCGCCTCCCGATCGCCCCGAAACCGTAGATCTGATTGTTAATCTCTCCTCGGGGAACTGGGAGGGTATTAACCCGGCAATCGTCGCCCTATTTAACCTGATGGGGATTTTTCCCTTCGCCTATGGTGCCATGCTCTTTGCCGACGGACGGGGGCAGAAAATTGGGGCTTGGGTGTTTGCCGCAGCTTCCTTTGGGGTGGGGGCTTTCGCCATTTTGCCCTATCTGGCCCTGCGATCGCCAAATCCTGAGTTAGAAGGGCCAATGAACCCATTTCTGAGATTTTGGGACTCGCGAATTTTGGGGGGACTTTTGGCGATCGCCGCGATCGCCCTACTAGGATTTGGCCTTACTCAAGGCAATTGGAGCGACTTCAGCCAACAATGGCAAACCCGTCGCTTCATCCATGTCATGAGTCTCGACTTTTGCCTCCTTTGCGCCCTCGTTCCGGCTCTCCTCGGCGATGACATGGCCCGACGAGGACTCAACAATAGCAAACTCTTCTGGGCCGTGTCCCTAACCCCTCTCCTGGGGCTATTGCTCTATCTCAGTCTACGTCCCCCCCTCGAAAGCACGGCCGCTGAGGTGCAAGATCTCCCTCAGTCGTCCTAGGAGCGATCGCGGGACGAATGGCGGATAAAACTCAACTGATTCAGTTGATGCCAGCCGTAGACCCCCTCTCGGAACGCCAGCCAACCCTCATACACCTCTCGGAAGGACGCATTGTTTTGGGCATTCTCCTCATAAATCCCGAAACTGATTTCCTCACCGCGCTCCATAATCTCTTGAGAGAACTCAGATAACACCGCTCCCTCCTCCACCAACTGCTGTAAAGCCTGACCATTGAGGGCATCATAGCGAGCCAACATCATCATATTGGCTTCAACCGTGGCCGTCACAAACACCTGTTGATACTCAGCCGGTAAACGCTCCCACATTGAACGATTTACCAACACATCCAAGGTCGCGCCGGGTTCCCACCAGCCGGGATAATAGTAATACTCAGCGGCATTATGTAACCCCAATTTCAAATCATCATAGGGGCCAACCCACTCCGCCGCATCGATCGCACCTCGTTCCAGGGCCAGATAGACTTCCGCACCGGGCAACACCTGCACATTCACCCCCATCTGGGCCATAATCGTTCCTCCCAACCCCGGAATACGCATTTTCAAGCCATTCAAGTCAGCCAGACTGTTAACTTCTCGCTTAAACCAGCCCCCCATTTGAGTCCCCGTATTTCCGGCCGGGAAGTTAATGATATTAAAATCGCTATAGACCTTCTGCATCGCCTCCAAGCCACCGCCTTGATAGAGCCAAGCATTTTGTTGTTGAGCCGTGAAGCCAAAGGGCATCGTCGTCGCAAAACCTAGGGTGGGGTTTTTGCCGATGTAGTAGTAGCTGGCCGTATGGCCACATTCAACGGTTCCCCCCTGTACCGCGTCCATCACCTGCAAAGCGGGGACTAACTCACCAGCGGCATAGGGTGTAATGCTGAAGCGTCCATTCGTCATCTCGCCCACCCGACGACAGACCGTTTCCGCGCCACCATAGATGGTATCGAGAGATAGGGGCCAACTCGTGGCCATGCGCCAGTTGACTCGGGGCAGTGAACTGGCATCGGTTCGGGTTCCGGCGGTTTCTGTACAGGCGGCTAGGGCCGAGACAGCCGCTGCACTAACAGCACTGCGAGTGACAAAGGCTCGACGTTTCATGACAATTTGCTGAATTTAAGCGATTTTAAGATAGTTTTTGAGTTTAACAGGTTTTTAAGTCTTATCGCGTCTTTTGCCACAGACGTTAAGTCTTTTGTCATGAACGAGCGCTTGGGAAGCGATCTAGGTTTTAATAAAAATGAGGTCAGTCGTATCTCGGTTTACTGGCTGAAGACTGCCATCTCTAAGTCAGCTCAATCGGTCAATCTAATAAAAAATCTGTCATAAACTGTAATACCAAAAAATATCATGGCCATGAAACGTCCCAACCAACTCACTCAACTTCTGTGGGACTTTTATCGAGAAGACCCCCAGGAACTGCAACAGCTTAAACTTTTGGGAAACTGTCAAGTTTTCCGGTTTTGGGGTTCATTTTGTATCCGGGTGCAAACTCCGGCGATGGCGCAACGCATCCAAGATGTGATACCGCTGATTGAAGCCCCCATTCAAGCCCTACGTCTGGCGAAACGGGTCAAAGTGTTAGTGGGCCGTAGAGTCGTTGCCAGTTATGGACTAGAAGCCGAATCGGAAGACTCGGCTGTTCATCAACATCAGCTTTGAGCGGCAGTCCAAATGAGGGCAAGTTTCGAGTCACTCGCCCTCACCCAGTCAATTGCGCCCAGTCGCGCCCTACAACTTCGTGCCACATTCAGGACAGAAATGGTTAGTTGAGGCGTTTTTCGCGTTGCAGTTGGGACAATACACGAGTTCAACGGCCCGCTCTAACTTGTTCTGTTCCGGCAACCCTAGCATTTGCGCGTTGCTCTTACCTGGCGCCACCATGGGGTAACAGTTTTCGGTGCGATGAACCCGGACATCCATCACCACAGCACCGTCATAAGCCAGCATTTCGGCGATCGCATCCTGAAGTTGATCCGTATGGGTAACTTTAATCCCCTTCAATCCATAGGCTTGACAGAGCAATTCCACATCCGGCATTCCCACCTCCATATTCGACGACGAATAGCGTTGACCGTAGAAGGTTTCTTGCCATTGACGGACCATCCCCTGCCAACCGTTGTTGATAATCACGGTTTTGAAGTTGATGCCATATTGAGCTATGGTTCCGAGTTCCTGAAGATTCATCTGGAAACTGCCATCGCCACTAATACAGATCACCTCTTCGTGGGGGAGAGCCACCTTCGCCCCCATAGCGGCCGGGAGTCCATAGCCCATGGTTCCTAGTCCAGCGCTGGAAATCCAACGACGGGGACCATTTCTCAGAAATTGGGCCGCCCACATCTGATGTTGCCCCACATCGGTGGTGTAGTAGGCGTTGGGGGCTTGCCGATGCAGTTCCACGATGACCTGTTGCGGCGAAGGTAACTCCGCATATTGGGGAACCTCTAGGGGGTAATCCTTGCGCCAGCGGTTGATGCGATCGAGCCAGGATTGAGTCTGATGGGACTCCATCCCCAGTCCCAGTTCTTTGAGACGACGCAACAGATCGATAAGCACTTGGCGCACATCCCCGACAATGGGAACCTCTGGGGCGCGATTTTTACCCACTTCGGCCGGGTCAATATCGATATGGATGACCTTAGCTCGGGCCGCAAACTCGTCTAATTTTCCGGTAACGCGATCATCGAAACGGGCGCCAACAGCAATTAAGAGATCACATTGACTGACGGCAAAATTGGCATAGGCAGTTCCGTGCATTCCCAGCATTCCCACCGAGAGAGGATGATTTTCATCAAAGGCCCCCTTGCCCATCAGAGTGGTGGTCACGGGAATTTGGAAATGTTCAGCCAGTTCTAGGAGTTCTGCATGGGCGCTGGCTGAAATGGCGCCACCGCCGACGTAGAGGAGTGGGGATTCAGCCTCGCGAATCAGGGCGATCGCCTGTTCAATTTGTCGCGGATTACCCTTAACCGTCGGGCGATATCCCGGCAACTTCAACGATCCCGGCTCAATCGGAACATAGTCACATTCAGCCAAGCCCACATCCTTAGGCACATCGATCAATACAGGACCCGGACGGCCGGTACTGGCAATATGGAAGGCTTCGGCCACCACTCTAGCCATCTGGTTGGGATCTCGCACCACATAGGAATGCTTAACAATGGGCAGAGTAATGCCGAAAATATCAGTTTCTTGGAAGGCATCAGTCCCGATCGCATTCCGGGGAACCTGTCCTGTCACCACGACCAGGGGAATCGAGTCCATGTGAGCCGTAGCAATCCCCGTGACGAGGTTGGTAGCCCCAGGACCCGAGGTGCCGAAACAGACCCCCACCTGTCCCGTGGCCCGGGCATAGCCATCGGCGGCATGAGATGCCCCCTGTTCATGACGGACTAGGATATGTTGAATCCCACCCTGGGCTTCGGCACGATATAACTCATCATAAATCGGAAGTATTGCACCACCGGGGTAGCCGAAGATATGGCGAACCCCATGGCGTTTTAGACTATCTATCAGGGCATAAGCCCCACTCACACGTTGGACCGCGACTCGTTGTAATTGCACGACAGGAACCTCTGGCAAACTCTCGAAGATTTAAACCTCTACCCTACAATTCTACTCAGGTCAAGTTCATTTCGTACAGGACTTTAAAGAAATTCAAGATCTTCGGGAATCTCGATAAGATAGGCATGATACCCGAGCCTAGCTCAAGGCTGCATCCGCTCAACTTTTTGTTTCATCAACTTTTTGTTTCAAAATCTTATGAATGATCAAACTCCTCAACCCTACTCATCCCGTCCTAAAGCAGCTCAGGGACTGAGTGAAGAGAAGTATCAACGCCTGGTGGCCGAGGCCAAAGCCCCCTATCGCGGCTTTCGTCTCTTTATCTATGTCAGTTTAGGGGCATCGGGCCTACTCGGGGCCTTCGTTTTTATGGCTCGGGTGGCAGCCGGACAAAATTTGTCGTCTGATTTGCCTAATTTAGCTCTACAACTGGGGGTTGTTGCCCTAATGGTGTGGTTATTTCGTCGGGAACGTCAATGACGCTTCAGAGACAGCTCAAACGGCGATGGCTCGGGTCGTATCACCTCTGGTTAGCGTTCAGTTTGCTCTGGTCTGGGACTATGGCTCAGAGGATTTGGCGTGATGGCCAAGGACTCTATCGGATTCAGGATGATGCCCGACAACATGTGTTCTGGATGCACCGTTTCGCTGATCCTGAGTTATTTCCTCAAGATTGGATTGCCGATTATTTTCAGTCGGTTGCACCCTGGGGTTATCGTCATCTTTATGAGCTAGCTAATGACCTGGGCCTGGAACCCTTGAGTTTTAATAAGCTCTTGCCGCTACTCTTGGCCCTGCTGACGACGGGACTGGTGATGCGGGTGAGTTGGCGACTGCTACCACTGGCCCCGGCGGGCTTTTTCAGCAGTGTTATTTTAAACCTAAGTCTGTGGATGAAGGATGATCTCGTCTCCGGGACTCCTCGCGCCTTCGCAGTTCCCCTGCTGTTGGGGTTTCTTTGGGCGCTGTTGTCTGAAAACACTATTGCTACGGCGATCGCCGTCCTGGCGACGGGACTGTTTTATCCCCCAATGGTCATCGTCGAGGGAGGCGTTTTACTGTTACAGGGGTTGGGGATTCCTCAAGGAACTGGCCGCAACCGCCAACTGGCTTGGGTGGGCCTGATTGCGGTTGGGGGGGTATTGCTCCCCTACCTCTTGGCCGCCAATCCTTGGGGGCCGGTGTTAACCCGTCAGCAGGGGTTAGCCTTAGCGGAACTGGCTCCTCGGGGACGGAGTGCTTTTTTTTATCAGGATTTTGCCCATTTTTGGTTCAGCAGCGATCGCAGTGGACTGATTCCCGGCTACACGCCGTTAGTCCTCTGGTTTGGCCTTCCCTTACCGTTGCTGTTGTCTGTTCGACAACGATTTCCCCTACTCTCTCAACTTCGGGGAACCTCTGTTCTCCTGCAACTGCTGCTATCGAGTGCAAGCAGCTTCCTGCTGGCCCATCTGTTGCTATTTCGCTTACACCTGCCCAGTCGCTATACCCATCATAGTGTCCGAGTGTTGTTGTCTTTAGCCGCAGGAATTGTGCTGGTGGCGATCGCCCAATCGGTCTTCCGTCCGTCTGCCTGGGGAAGCGGTACTACCCTCCTCAAACGCCTCTTAGCGGTCATTTTATGGGTTTCCGTCATCGCCTCTCCCCTCTGGTTACAGGATTCCTTTCAAACGGCCTACTACGACGGAACCGCCCCCAAACTCTATGAGTATCTACAAACTACCCCCAAAGACAGTCGAGTTGGGGGCGTTGATGGGGAGTTAGACAACATCCCCAGTTTTGGCAAGCGAGCTATCTTGATGAGTCCCGAATACATGATTCCCTATCATTGGGGCTATTATGCCCGGGTACGCGATCGCTTCATTGCCCTCATCAATGCTCATTACAGTCCCAACCCGCAACAGGTTCGCCAATTCCTGCAAGACTATCCCCTCGACTATTGGCTAATTCGTCGCGATGACTTCAGCCTAGATTACCTACAACAGCACTATTGGCTTAATCGTATGGCCAGTTCTCCCCGCCAGGACGATTCCCTGGTGCAGGCCATTCAAGGTCCCTTCGAGAGCTTAAAACAAGGGCAAACTCCCGTTCTGGCCAGACTCGGCGATCGCTGCAATGTCGCCACCAGTCCCCACTATTGGCTCCTTGATCGCACCTGTATTTTAGACGAATTACGGCCAGAGACTTGACAGCCCCCTCATTACCCCCTACTATAAACTCATAACGATTATGAGTTAATGGAGACACCGTTAACCGCACACCGTTACAACAAAAGGAGTAAAACAAATATGTTACAAGATAAAACCGGACAACGAGTACCTGAAGTCACCTTCCGCACCCGTCAAGATGGCGAATGGAAAGACGTCGAGAGCAAAGAAATCTTCAACGGCAAAAACGTGATCGTCTTTGCCCTCCCTGGAGCCTTCACCCCCACCTGTTCGTCGAGCCACTTACCCGGCTATAACCAGCTTGCCAACGTCTTTAAAGAAAATGGTGTCGACGAGATTGTCTGCTTGTCAGTCAACGACACCTTCGTCATGAACGAATGGGCCAAAGACCAAGAATGTGACAACGTGACCCTAGTTCCCGACGGAAACGGTGACTTTACCGAACAGATGGGAATGTTGGTGGACAAAGCCGATCTCGGATTCGGCAAACGCTCCTGGCGTTACTCGATGTACGTCAAAGATGGCGTCATCGACAAAATGTTCATCGAACCCGAAGAACCCGGAGATCCATTCAAAGTCTCCGACGCTGAAACCATGTTGGGCTACATCAACCCTCAAGCCAAGCCCAAACACGTCTCGCTGTTCTCGAAAGTGGGTTGCCCCTTCTGCGCCCAAGCCAAATCCATCCTCGACGACAAAGGTTGGGAATACGAAGAAATCGTCCTGGGTCGCGATGCCTCTACCGCATCCCTGAAAGCCATGACTGGCAAGACGTCAGCGCCCCAAGTCTTCGTCGATGGTCAGTTGGTTGGCGGTTCTGAAGAACTCGAAGCCTACCTGCAATCGGCATAATACTTCAGCCGTGAGGACTTACCTGAGTCATTACTGGTGAGTCTTCCCCTCAACTAATCCGGGATTCCCCAGAGACGGGAGTCCCGGATGTTTCCGATCAAAAAAGACCCTTGCCAGTTATAGGATGGCAATAGCTATGCCGTTTTAGGCTCTTGCCGCAACGACCTAATACAGCAAAATTTCAATAGCAATCGTCCAACAACTCACCTTGAGAGGATTTAGAATCTATGACATACGACTTTGACCTATTTGTAATTGGTGCCGGTTCCGGGGGAATCGCCACTGCTCGCCGAGCCGCCGAATATGGCGCTAAGGTGGGGATTGCTGAGGACGATCGCCTTGGCGGAACCTGTGTCAACCGAGGCTGTGTTCCCAAAAAACTGATGGTCTACGCCTCCCACTTCCCTGAGCATTTCCATGATGCCGTCGGCTATGGTTGGAGTGCCGTGCAGAGTCAACTGGACTGGCCGAAGATGATTAAGGCCGTCAACGATGAAGTGACTCGCCTCAATGGCATCTATCAGAAGATGCTTGATAAGTCCGAGGTACAGGTCTTTCGGGACTCGGCGCGATTTGTGGATTCTCATACGATACAAGTGGGCGATCGCCAAGTCACGGCGGACAAGATCCTCATTGCGGTGGGGGGAAAACCCGTCAAACCAGCGATTCCCGGCTTAGAACACGCCATCACCTCTGATGAGATGTTCCATCTTCCTCAACAGCCGAAGCATCTAGTGGTCCTCGGTGGCGGCTATATTGGCGTAGAATTTGCCTGTATCCTCAAGGGCTTAGGGTCTGAGGTGACGGTGGTGATTCGCCGTGAAAAAATTCTCAATGGCTTTGATGAGGATTTGCGAGATTCAATTCAAGAGGGAATGGCTAACCACGGTATTCGCATCCTCAACAACACCAACATCACCTCCGTTGAGAAACGAGACGATGGAAGCCTGACGCTGAACCTCGATAGTGACGAGGGTAGTATTGTTGCCGATACGATCACGCTCTCAGCCACCGGTCGCAAACCCCGTTTAGAGGGGTTAGGCTTAGAAAACACCAAGGTGGAGGTGAAGAAGGAAGCGATCGCCGTCGATCACTACAGCCAAACCGCCGAACCTCATATTTTTGCCGTTGGAGACTGCACCGATCGCGTTAACTTGACCCCCGTCGCCATCAATGAAGGCCGCATCTTTGCTGACACTCATTTTGGCGGTAAATCTCGGGAGATGAGTTACGAGAACATTCCCACCGCTGTCTTTTCCTCCCCCGAAGCCGCCACCGTTGGCTTAACCGAAGCCGAGGCCCGAGAACAGTATGGAGATGCCGTGCAAGTGTATCGCTCCAAGTTCCGGCCGATGTATCATACCCTCGGTGGCCGCAATGAACGTACCCTGATGAAGCTCGTCGTTGATCGTAATAGCGATCGCGTCCTCGGAGCGCATATGGTGGGAGAAACGGCCGCTGAGATTATCCAAGGGGTGGCGATCGCCGTCAAAATGGGAGCTACCAAAGCCGATTTTGATGCCACCATTGGCATTCATCCGAGTTCTGCTGAGGAATTTGTCACCATGCGCTAGAGTCTTAATAAAGATTTAGTCCAGACTTGGACTTGGACTTGGCAATTTCTGGCATCTACAGGCGGTTCAGGTAAGCTGAACCGCCTTTCTCCTCACGACTGACCAACGAAGACCTGAAACCGGTTTTCCCATTATGTTTTATCGATTCTTTATCGTTCGATATGCCCGCCGCACCCTATCCTGAAAATGAGGCCCAACGCCAACAGGCCCTTGAGCAGTATAATCTGCTCGACACTCTGCCTGAGCAGGCCTTCGATGACATCACCACCCTGGCCGCTCATGTTTGTAAGACTCCCATTGCCTTGGTTAGTTTAGTCGATCGCCATCGGCAATGGTTTAAATCCAAAGTTGGCATTGATGCCGAGGAAACGCCGCGCGATCAAGCCTTTTGCGCTCATGCTATTCTCGATCCGGGTGAGGTTTTAGTGGTTCCCAATGCTGAAGCCGATCCACGCTTTGCTGACAATCCCTTGGTTACGGGTGGCCCGCAAATTCGCTTCTATGCCGGTGCGCCTCTGCAAACTCCCGATGGCCAGGCGATTGGAACCCTTTGTGCGATCGATAGCCAGCCGCGAGAGTTGACAGACGAACAAGTGCAGGGATTGCAGGCTCTCAGCCGTCAAGTTGTGGCCCAGATGGAGTTACGCCGCAACGTCGCTCAGCTAAGCCAAACCTTGAACCGGCTCCAGCGAACCCAAGCCAGCTTAATTCAGGCAGAAAAAATGTCGGCTTTGGGACAATTTGTGGCGGGAATTGCCCATGAAATCAACAATCCGGTAAGTTTTATTTTAGGGAATCTTCCCCACGCTCAAACCTATACCGAAGAATTGCTTGAACTTCTGGAGCATTATCAAAGAACCTACCCCAATCCAGAGCCTGAACTTGCCGATCTCGTCAGCCAGATTGACGTTAATTATATTGCCGATGATTTTATAAAGCTTTTAAAATCCATGAAATCTGGTGCCAGTCGAATCGAGAGAATTGTTACGTCATTGCGAACTTTTAGTCATCTTGATGAAGCTGAAATTAAGCCAGTTCAGCTTGACAAACATCTGGATAATGCCATAGCTTTAAGTCACGCAAAACTCCAGCAAACCCGTCAAGGCAGTGATATCAAGGTGACTAAAACCTATGTTGATTTACCGCCAATTGTCTGTAATATTGGTCAGCTCAATCAAGTTTTTATTAACATTATCGGCAATGCCATTGATGCGATCAACGAACGCATTGACCAAACTCAACAGAGCGATCGCGATCGCAATTTTGACTATAGCCCAGAAATCGAGATCCGTCTCAAGACTGCCGAGGATGACGACGGACGAGGCTTTGTCATCATTGAGATCCAAGATAATGGTATTGGCATTGACAGTGAAAGCCAAGACAAAATCTTTGATCCCTTCTATACCAGCAAACCCATTGGCCAAGGAACCGGACTGGGGTTAACCAGTAGTTACGACATCGTCGTCGAGCATCATCGAGGAAAACTCAATCTGGACTCCACACCGGGCCAGGGGAGTTGTTTCTCGATTTGGATTCCCACCGACTTACCCCTACCAGATTAAGCCGCCCGGCCCACAACCCCCAAGGGATGCGATAAGCTGGAACCATGACACCGTCGAACAAGGACCATCACGACTATGGCTGGATTTGGCAATTTGTTTCAGAAGGCATTTTACCTCGGAGTTGGCTTAGCCTCCTATGCCGGAGAACAAGCCAGTGAGAAATTGATTGAGTTACGCGAAACCGCCCAGAAACTCGCCGATGAGCTAGTCGAACGAGGAGAAATGAACGCTGACGAGGCCCGTCGTTTTGTCGAAGACATGGTCAATCAAGGACAACGACAGGCCGGTTCCCCAAGCCAAGTTCGAGAGGAGACCGGCCCCAAAGAACCTCGCCGCATCGAAATCCTCGATGATGACGATGAAGGACATGAAGCATCTTCGTCCTCGTCAACCTCGGGGGACGCTCGTCAACCGGACTCAGGGGTGGAAACTTTACATCAAGAAGTGCGATCGCTTCAAGAGGAATTGCGCCGTTTGCAGCAAGACCAGTAAATCATGGAAGATTGGATCACAGAATGGGTTAATAACATCGAAAAAACCGTTGAAGCGGCCTTAGATCAAACGGCTGAGTCGTTTGAGACTTGGACGGACGAGGTGGTAGATCAGGTCGATAAACAGCTTCAGGAGTTGTTGGTTTGGTCTCAAGACTGCTCCGATGAGATGTATCAGCAATTACAGCAGCTATTGCCCTTAGATGAGGTGTCTCAAGACATCGATCGCACCCTCGATGACTGGTTAGAAGGGTTAGATGCTCTATTTGTTGAGGATTACCGTTGGGATGGGAATTTAGGAGAGTCTGAACAAGACTCAGATCCCTTTGTTCAGATCACCTATGTTGAACCGAGCAAAACCACGAACCCCGCCTGTATCGGCTGTCAGCATTATCATGGCCATCAATACGCTGATACCCTTTTAGTCTGTGGGATGCACCCCTATGGCTGGGATGGTGACGACTGTCCCGATTGGGAGTCTCCATTCTCAGTAACTAATCGACATTAAATAGTTAATGTGAGATGATCAATCCCAATTGCCAAGGGGTTGATTGATTGTTCGTTGGCATTCCTGTACTACCCTTATCCCATGGATAAAACTGCCTCTCACTACACAGTTTCCTGGATTCATCAGATCGCCG
>CAZXWM010000097.1:0-11592 GCA_964644215.1 uncultured Phormidium sp. | reverse complement strand
CTTTTGCCTCTTGCCTCCTGTTCCCTGTTCCCTGTTCCCTGTTCCCTGTTCCCTTCTCTTGCCTCTTGCCTCTTGCCTCTTGCCTTCTTAAGAATCGACCATGCGATCGCCAACCCTTAGATTGTCTGCCTGTTTATTGGGCCTATGGCTCTGTTGGGGAACTCCCACCTGGGCGCAAGTTCTGCGAGAACCCACTCAGGAGGAGGTTCTCAGCCCCGACGACTTGTTAACTCGCTTAGAGGGGGTACAAGTCCTCTATCTCGGGGAAGTCCACAATCGCCCCCAGGATCAGGCCGCACAACTGGAGATTTTGCAACGCTGGTATGCGCAAAACCCTCAACTGGCCATTGGTTTGGAGATGTTTGCACGGCCGCAACAAGCCTATATTGACCAATATCTCGCCGGAGAAATTAGCGAAGCGGAATTTCTGGAACTCACAGAATTTGAAACGCGCTGGGGCTTTCCCTGGGACGCCTACGCCCCCATTTTGCGCTTTGCTAAGGCCCATAATCTGCCGGTGTTGGCCTTAAACGCCCCCATTGAAGCCATACGGGAAGTGGCCCGAGGCGGATTTGAGAATCTCTCCCCGCAACGGTTATCTGATCTACCCCCAGTCGACGAGTTTGACCTCGATAATGCCGCCTATCGTCAACGACTGCGGCAGATTTTTGATGGCTATCATGAGGGCCACGGTTCCAGTGAGGGCTTTGAGAGCTTTTTTAAGGCCCAAATCCTCTGGGATGAAACCATGAGCTACCATGTGGCTGAGTTTTTGCAAACTCACCCCGAACGAGCCATGGTTGTCATTGCCGGACAAGGGCATATTCTCTATGGCGATGGGATTCCCAGTCGGGTTCAACGTCGTCTGGAGGAGATTGAACAACTCTCGCTGCTGTTTGACCCCGATTCGGAGCTGTCATCTACTCCAGAGCGTCCCGTAGCCGATATTATCTGGCATCACGAGGACTCAGAGGAGGATTTAGAACCGTAAACTCCCCAGATTAACGGGTTTTCACCAGGGACAGTCCCGCTGAGGGAGCGAGGGTAATTCCCCGCCGTACCGGTTTTACCGGCGGCTGGTCCGGGAGGGTGAACTCATGTTTGGTGACTAGGGTGGCCAGGGCCAGTTTGAGTTCATACAGGGCTAGGGCCATACCCAAACAGCGGCGATTCCCACCGCCAAAGGGATAGAACTCATAAGGGGAGTATTGACGCTCTAGGAAGCGTTCTGGCTTGAAGTTATAGGAGTCGGGGAAGATGTCTTCTCGATGGTGAGTTAGGTAAATACAAGGGGCCAGGACGCTTTCAGCGGGAAACTGGTAGTCGCCGACTTGGATGGGTTCCTTGGCGATGCGGGGGAACGTCACCAGAGCCACAGGATAGATGCGTAAGGTTTCGTTGCAAACCGCTGTCAGATAAGGCAATTTAAAGACCGCCATGGGATCGGGATTTTCACCCAGGGCCGTGACTTCCTCGATGAGGCGATCGCGAACTCTATCGAAGCGATGCACCCAGTACAAAACCCAAGCCAGGGCAGTGGCGGTGGTTTCATTGCCGGCCAGAAGTAGGATGACCAATTGATCCCGCAGTTCCTTGTCGCTCATGCCCTGACCCTCTTCATCCCGGGCCAACAGGAGCATACTGAGGATGTCTTGGCGCTCGTTTTGGTGCTCGTCTTGGGACGCTTGGCGACGCTGCTGGATTTCGGTGTAGAGCAGTTCGTCTAACTGGTTACGGATGGCCAGAAAGCGCCCCCAGGGACTCCAGGGACCAAGATTCCATTGTAGGGATTTGAGAAACATCAGGCTGGATTTCACGGGGGAGGCGGTCATGTTCAGAAAGGTAGACATGGTGCGGCGCAGCGTTTCGTACTGATCTCCCTGGTTTAAACCAAAGACGGCTTGGAGGATAACACGCATGGTGATTTCTTGGGTCAGCGATCGCACCCGAAATGCCTCACCTTTCGGTTTACGGTCAATGGCGCTACGAGTGAGTTGGGTGATAATCTGGCCATAGGTCACCATGCGATCACCATGAAAGGAGGGCATCAGTAGCTGGCGTTGCTGTTTATGGGCTTCGCCGTCGAGCAACAGCAGGGAGTTATCCCCCACCAGAGACCCTACAATGCCATTGGTTCGGCCGGCATCAAAGCAACGGGCGGGGGCGGAGAGGACGGTACGAACATGGTCAGGATGGCTGACAAAGACAAAGCTATCGAGGTTGACACCAAGGCGAGCCTTGAAGGTTTCCCCCAATTTGCCCTGGTTTCGTTCCAGATAGCCCGTTGGATCGAACATCCACTCGAACAGTTGCCATTGAGGGGGAGTTTTTGGGGTATTTACTGTGACCATGGTTGGCAGATTTATTGTGAATATTTAATAATTGGAGTTTAGATAAAACTGGACAAAGAGAGCGCCGACCATTGAGATCGAGCGCTCGATGAGAGAAACTGAGAAAGTACCACCTATCTCAGCAACCCTTACTATGACAAGTTTGGCTAACCTGGCAGAATTTCGCAAGCATAATTTATAACGGACTCGGCCCAAGCCGGGATAGCTTGTTTGACTTAATGGACGTAACATTGACAAGTCGCTCTTTGAGCAGCTTTGTCGAACTCTCCCTCTCGCCGGTGTTTCGTCGGCAATGGTCTAGCCTTCATAAAGGCATCGAATTTTGACCAGGGACAGTCCCGCTGAGGGAGCGAGGGTAATTCCCCGCCGTACCGGTTTTACCGGCGGCTGGTCCGGGAGGGTGAACTCATGTTTGGTGACTAGGGTGGCCAGGGCCAGTTTGAGTTCATACAGGGCTAGGGCCATACCCAAACAGCGGCGATTCCCACCGCCAAAGGGATAGAACTCATAAGGGGAGTATTGACGCTCTAGGAAGCGTTCTGGCTTGAAGTTATAGGAGTCGGGGAAGATGTCTTCTCGATGGTGAGTTAGGTAAATACAAGGGGCCAGGACGCTTTCAGCGGGAAACTGGTAGTCGCCGACTTGGATGGGTTCCTTGGCGATGCGGGGGAACGTCACCAGAGCCACAGGATAGATGCGTAAGGTTTCGTTGCAAACGGCGGTGAGATAGGGCAATTTAAAGACCGCCATGGGGTCGGGGTTGTCGCCCAGGGCCGTGATTTCTTCGATGAGGCGATCGCGAACCTTGTCAACGCGATGAACCCAGTACAAGGCCCAAGCTAGGGCGGTGGCGGTGGTTTCATGACCGGCCAGGAGTAGGGTCACCAGTTCATCGCGCAGTTCTTTGTCGCTCATTCCCTGACCCTGTTCGTCTCGGGCCAACAGGAGCATACTGAGGATGTCTTGGCGCTCGTCTTGGCGCTCATCTTGGGACTCTTGGCGGCGTTGCTGGATTTCGGTGTAGAGGAGTGCGTCTAACTGGTCGCGCATGGCGAGAAAGCGCCCCCAGGGACTCCAGGGACCGAGATTCCGTTGTAGGGATTGGAAGAACAGCAAGCTAGATTTAACTGGGGAGGCGGTCATGTCCAGAAAGGTGGACATGGTGCGGCGCATCGTTTCATACGGGCCTCCTTCGTTTAAGCCGAAGACGGCGTTGAGGATGACGCGCATGGTGATTTCTTCGGTGAGCGATCGCACTCGAAACGCCTCGCCCTGGGGTTTACGGTCAATGGCCTGACCTGTAACCTGGGTGATAATCTCGCCATAGGCTACCATGCGATCGCCATGAAAGGAGGGCATCAGTAACTGGCGTTGCTGTTTATGGGCTTGTCCGTCGAGTAGCAGTAGGGAATCATCCCCCACCAGGGGTCCTAAAATGCCATTGGCCCGGCCGGCGTCAAAGCAACGGGCGGGGGCCGAGAGAATGGTGCGAATATGGTCGGGATGGCTGACAAAGACAAAGCGATCGAAGTTCACGCCTAGGCGGGCGTTAAAGACATCCCCCAGTTTGTTCTGGTTCCGTTCGAGGTAGCCGGTTGGATCGAAAATCCACTCGAACAGTTGCCAGTTAGCGGGGGTGTTCGGGGTCTTGAGTGTAACCATGGTTGGCTGATTGATTATGATACTTAGACAGTTGAGTCGAGACGGTTACAATTTAATTATTTCTTTACTCAGCAAGGATTTAGGGAAATTTTACGCCCTAAAAACGTCCTACTTGATTTGACTATTTAATAGAACTGGAGGTGAATACGAGTATTGAGTTTTTCTTGTACGGGTTCCCCCCCTTTAAGATGTTGCTCTAGGATTTTGGGGACATCTTCAGGCTGAACTTGCCAATACCAGGTTTCATCTTGGGTGACTCGGACTGAGGGGCCGGTGCTACATTGTCCTAGACAGCCGCAACCTTGCACGACAACCCCCTTGGGGTTCGCCTCTTGAAAAGCTTGTAGGGTTTTGGCGGAACCATTGAGTTCACACGAACGGTTCTGACAGACGTAGATACAGGGAATTTGCCGGGAGAGGGGGTTGGTTTGCGCGTCAGTCATGGTAGGGCGATCGCCATAAGGTCTTCACTGTTTATGGTAACGAGTTCTGGTGGGCGATCGCGATTCTTCACCGTCGAGGGGATCGTCGGAGGGTATGATAGGCAGTAACTAAGCGCGAACGGTAAACTCCACTATGGTTAAAACGGTTGCGGACGTGATGAGTCACGATCCGATTGTGGTTAAACCCAAAACTCCCATTCAGGAAGCGATTCAAATCATTGCCGAACGGCGGATTAGTGGTCTGCCTGTGGTTGATGACCAAGGTAAGCTGGTGGGAATGCTATCAGAAACAGATTTGATGTGGCGTGAAACCGGGGCGACTCCTCCGGCCTACATCACCATTCTCGATAGTGTCATTTATTTGGAAAATCCCAAACATTACGAACAGCAACTCCATAAAGTTCTTGGACAAACGGTGCAAGATGTGATGACAAAAGGTCATGTTTTTACGACTAAACCCGATTCTGCCTTGCGGGAAGCGGCTCGGCTGATGCACGAGAAAAAAGTTCACCGTCTCCCGGTTCTGGGAGAGGGGAATCATGTCGTGGGGATTCTCTCCCGAGGCGATATTATCCGAGCCATGGCCAGTCCGGAGGTAGAGGCTTAATCTCGTTATTTTCCCTGTTCTGACGTTCCTTATTACAACATGGATATTACACCTGACGCTGTAAAAGCGCTGCTCGATTCTGATGATTATGGCGATCGCCTTAGTGGGGTGAACAGGCTCGATTATATTGATGCGAGCCTGGCCTTTGATTATCTTGTCCCTGTGGTGACAGATACGAATCCACGGGTTCGCTATACAGCGGTTTGTAAGCTCTCAAGTTTAGGACATCAGAACCGGGACTTAGCCTTTTCTCTGTTGCGAACCCGCCTCTACGATGACCCTGAGTTAGATGTGAAAGCGGCGGCGGCAGATGCGTTAGGGGCCTTGAAATTCCGTGAGGCGTACCCGGATTTGGCGCAACTCTATCACAACAACGAAGATTGGATTGTTCGCCTCAGTATTGTGGCGGCCTTAGCAGAAATGGAAGCCCCCGAAGCGGTAGAATTGCTCCATGAAGCCCTCCAAAGTGAGACAGAATTGGTACAAACCACGGCGATTGGTGCCTTAGGGGAAGTTGGTGATCCCCAAGCGGTTCCCTGGATTACCGAGTTTATGACGCACCCAGAACCGCAAACTCGGCAACGAGTGGCCCAGGCCCTCGGACAAATTGGCGGGGAGTCGGTGCAAGAGGCTCTACAAACTTTGGCGAAAGACGAACATCCTCAAGTGGCCGAATGCGCTCAGCGTTATCTGTAACTTCTTAGGTTTCTAGGAATTCTGGCTCTGTTATCCTAGACTCATCTGGATGGGTTGAGCCAGCCTTGTTGTTGTCTGAGAGGTCTTATGTCTTCTGTCACCAAAACGACGACCTATCGCTTTGTGGATTGGTCAACGTACTTGGCCCTATTTGCGATCGCCCTCGTCCTCCTAGCTGGGATTATTAGTCCGATATTTCAACGGCAGATTTTCAATGATCGCCTTGATGTGAGTCCAGGGGAAGTTGTTGAATTTAAAACTTGGGAATTGAAGCCTCAGTTAATTGGGGCGATGCGAATTGATGTTGATGCTTCATTCAATAATAATCGCTGGACGACTTATGAACTTCGGGTTTTAGATGAGCAAGGAAATTTGATTGTCTCGGCCCTCAAACAAGCCTGGGCTGAATCAGGAACTTGGCGAGAAGGAGGAGAATCAGGAACTTGGCGGGAAAAAGATGTCGAGGCGGCGTTAGATTTACAGGCTGGAGATGAGCCGGAAACGATTACTCTTGCTATCAACATTCTCGATTATACAGACACATCAGGTCAACCGATTGAGGGGGAGTCGGTTCGCTTTCATGTCCGTGTTTTTAATGGGGCGATTGATACTCGCTATCTTGTCCCTGGGTTGATTGGGACTGGGGGCTTAGCCTTGTTCTGTGTCCTCTCAACTCAGGCTTCGGGTCAACAAGTCATTAGTAAGATCGTTTTCGATAGCGATATTGGCGGTCGTGCGATTATGGGCGGCGATAATAATTTGATTTGCTGTCGGTTAAAGATTGTCGCTGATGAAACATCTCCTAGGTTTTTAAATGTTAATCTCTGGCTCACGGATGGCTATGGGGAAAACATTTATGAGGAAATAAAACGGGTTGATCTAACATTTCATAGAGATGAGGATGGATATATTAAGAAGACGACAGGAAACTTTAAGCAGTATTTTACATTAAAAAAAAGAGGGTCTTACGGGTTCTATATAGAAGTAACTCCCGATGCACCGGTGGATGAAACAGTGTTGAGAGTAAAGGAAAAGGTGCAGACGGTGACTGGTGTTTCGGTGGTTAAAATTGCCCGAGATTAACCTGGGTTTATTAATGACAAATACGGTCTACTGCGGAGGGGCAAACAATGTTAAGCAAAATCTTGGCAACTATAGCACTTATTCTGGCATTATTGACCGTTGGGGCGGCCTATTCATCCCGAACGGCGGTCACCTTGCGTCAAGATCAGCAACAGCAACGATATTGGCCTCGCCAAGGAACCTATCTGAATGGTTCTTATCGGTCTGGAAATTGGAATTATTCGGGGAATCGTGCTAATTATGGGGGAGGCTTTTTTGGAGGTGGAACTGGGTTCGGGAAATAGTTAAAGGCTAACTGGAATTCTGGACATTGTTGTGAACTCTTATTGATAGAAGTTTTATGGAATCGAATCGCCCTGATTCTGCTGATTTAATTGCCGAGGACATGAATCGTTCTCAGGAGGATTCTGACGATCGCCCCTGGGTTCCTTTAGGGCGATCGCAACGAAATCTGTTGTTAGGGGCGACGGCGATTTGTTCGGCTTGTGGCTTGGCGGTAGAATTGCTTTTAGGGACGTTAGCCAGTTATTTGGTGGGAAATCAAGCCCTAGCTTATGGGGTGGCGGTAGGGGGGTTTCTGGCGGCGATGGGGATTGGTTCTTACTTGAGTCGCTTTTTGGTGACGGAGGGCGATCGCAGCCAACAGCAAGACCAATTGCTACGTCGTTTTATGCAAGTTGAATTGGCGATCGCCCCCTTAAGTGCTTTTTTACCCCTAGGCTTATTTGCTATTTTTGTCGTCGATGGTCCCTTATGGATTGGCTTAAGTCTTGTCACCCTAATTTTGGGAACCTTAGCGGGAATTGAAATTCCTCTACTGACGCGCATTTTTGAACAAGATGATGGGGTAAAAGATGCGATCGCCAGAGTTTTAGCCCTCGATTATGCGGGGGCGTTGGTGGGATCTTTGGCCTTTCCAGTGATTCTACTTCCCTGGTTGGGATTATTTCCTTCAGCGGCGATTATTGGGGCCTTCCCCGCCTTGATGGTGGTGATTTTGGCGCAAAACTTCCCCAGTCTGCGATCGTGGCGGGTTTGGGGAGTTGTGATTAGCCTGGTTCTCATTGGCTTTGCCCCTTTCGCGATTCCCTTGAGTAATACCCTAGAGAATAATCTCTATGATGCGCCGATTATTGCCCGCGTGCGATCGCCCTATCAACGCATTGTTCTGACTCGTTGGCGACAGGATGTTCGCCTTTTCTTAGATGGTGATTTACAACTGTCTACGATTGATGAATATCGCTATCACGAAGCCTTAGTTCATCCGGCTATGAGTGCAACTCCTAATCCCAAACGGGTGTTGTTGTTGGGGGCTGGAGATGGCATGGCGGCGCGAGAAGTGTTGAAATGGCCGCAAGTTGAGCGTTTATTGCTGATTGATCTCGATCCTGAGGTGGTGAATCTTTCCCGCCGTCATCCCTTTCTTAAACGAGTGAATCAGGGGGCTTTGGATAATCCTCGCCTGGAGATTCGCATTGCCGATGCCTTTTTGGCGGCCCCAGCTTTAGAGGAGGAGTTTGACGTAATTATTGCCGATTTTCCCGATCCCGATCGCCCGATTTTAGCCAAACTTTATGCAGAAGGTTTCTATCGCCGTCTCTTACCCCGTCTCGCCGCCGATGGGGTGTTTGTCACTCAAGCTTCGAGTTCCTTTTTTGCGCCTCGGGTGATGGCCTGTATTGCGGCGACGCTGGAATCGGTGGGACTTTCGGTGCATCCTTATACGGTTCAGGTTCCCAGTTTTGGCCCCTGGGGCTTTGTGTTAGCCAGTCGTGAGGCGATTCATCCAGAAACCTGGACGTTGCCCGTGGAAACCCGTTTTTTAACGCAACCTCTTTTAGCTCATTTGTTTGATTTACCGGCAGATATTGAGTTTTCTAATGTGGCGGTGAATCGTCTCTCTCGTCCGGCGATCGTTGAATATCAAACTCACAATCGTTGGGATGGCTTTGAGTCGTAGTAGAAGTCGTTATTTTTTGGAGTATAAACTATGTTGACTTATATTTGGATTTTTGTTATTATTATATTAGCGGTTTCTACGCTTGTTTTCTTTCGTAATAAACGACTAGCCACGGTTAGCAAATCCCCTGAACTTGTGCCATTAGAACGCAGTATTTTCACCCTACAAATTGGCGATATTGTCGAATATATGGGAGAGGATTGGGTGGTTCAGGGGAAGCTGGTTTATGATGATGATGGCTATCAGTGGCAAGAATATCTCTTGCAGGATGGCGATCGCATTCGTTGGCTGGCGGTAGAGGAAGATGACCAAGTTCAGGTGAGTTGGTTAATCCCCACGGATGATTTAGAAGTTACGGGAACTCCCCCCAAGCAGTTACAATTTGCTGGGGATGATTACCGCTGTATCGAATCTGGGGAAGCGACGATGTCTCGTCAGGGGATGACCTTAAATCGCAACAACAAGCGATGTCAGTATTCCGATTATCGGGGACCCGGAAATCAGGTGATTTCCATTGAGAATTGGGATGGCGATATTGAGGTCACAATTGGGACTATTATTCGTCCTTCGGAACTTCTGCTGTTACCGGGAGATGGACAACGGGTGTATGATTAAGAGACCCTTTTTAATGTACTAAAGTTGCTACTAAGCTTAAAATAATCGATATGCCCTGGAACCCAATTCAAGATTTATCTGAGAATTGGCAAGATTTCGCCAATACAGAACTACCGCCCTTAGCTAGAGTTTGGGATGAACAAGCCGAGCGGTTACGACAATCTGGTGAGTTTAAGAAATTCATGGAAAAACTACGCCGAGAAATCGCCATTGAAACAGGCATTATCGAGCGTTTATATAGCTTAGATCGAGGAATTACTCGTTTGCTAATCGAGGAAGGTATTAACGAATCTTTAATTCCTCACGGAGCCACAGATCGACCCGTCAAACACGTTGTTGCCTTAATTGAGGACCAGGAAGCGGCTGTTGAAGGATTATTTGATTTCGTGGGGCAACAACGTAATCTATCAACATTTTATATCAAACAACTTCATCAAGTCCTCACTCAAAATCAAAAAAGTACAGAAGCAATTATACCCTCAACTCAAGAGATTATTACGATTCCTCTAATTCGTGGAGACTGGAAACAACGACCTAATAATCCCGTCAGACGTGATGGTTCTGTTTATAATTACTGTCCCCCGGAACAGGTTTCCTCAGAGATGGATCGATTAGTAGCACTCCATCACCAGCATAAAGACAATCAAGTTCCTCCTGAAATCGAGGCCGCTTGGCTTCATCACCGCTTCACTCAAATTCATCCGTTCCAAGATGGTAATGGTCGAGTTGCAAGATGTCTAGCGAGTCTCGTGTTTATTCAAGCGGGATGGTTTCCGCTGGTATTAACTCGCGACGATCGCACCGCTTATATTCAAGCATCAGAACAAGCCGATGATCATGATTTATCTGGGTTAATTGATTTGTTTTCTAAAAGTCAAAAGCAAGCCTTTATCCGTAGTCTTGGTTTATCTGAGCAAATTTTGGCAGAAGCTAGACGAACTCAAGTGGTGATTGCTTCAATTGCCGAAAAACTCAAGCAAAATCGCTCTCACTCCATTCAAGTTCGTTGTCAGCGCGTAGAAAGCTATGCCGACGAATTAGCTAAGCTTACGTCAGAGCGACTTCAAGGGATAACGGCCGATATCAAACTCTCGTTGCAGGGAGTCATCGATGAATCTCAAGTTTTTATGATTGAGTCTCCCCCCGATGGGAGTAAATCCCATTATCACCGCTATCAGATTGTTGAAACCGCAAAGCAAGTTGGCTATTTTGCGAATCTGCGCGACTACCATCGTTGGCTTCAGTTGGTGATCAATTTAGAATCCTCAACGACTATCATTTTAATATCGTTCCACGTTCTCGGACATGAATATCGAGGATTACTGGTTTGTTCAGCCTGTGCTTATCATAAAGATAACGGAGACGGTGGGGAAAGTACGGTTAACAACATACAAACCTTAACCGATTCGCTATTTCAGTTTTCCTATGCTGACGACGGCGATCGTGTTGTGGCTCGATTTAAAACCTGGTTAGAAGAGGTAATTATTACGGGTTTAGAGTATTGGAACGCCAGTTTGTAACGCGATTGATTTAATCTAATCTATCTCCTCTTAACCCCCTAATCCAACCCTCAACCCTCAAAGTTAGAACAGGATTACTATTCACTTAATTGCGTCCCACTAACTTATCTCGCAAGTGTTTAATACGATCGCGCAAACTGGCCGCCGTCTCAAACTCCAAATTCTTGGCCGCCTCTTGCATCTCAGTTTCCAACTGTTGAATGAGTTCTGGAATCTGGGACAGGGGAATCTCATCAACTTGTTCATACGCGATATCTAACTGTTGCCGATTCAGCCGCCGGGACACTTCCAAAAATGAGAGAATCGAGTTATCAATGCTTTTAACAATCGAGGTTGGCGTAATCCCATGTTTTTCATTATAGGCTAACTGAATCTCACGCCGCCGCTGGGTTTCGGAAATCGCTTTATCCATACTTTTGGTGAGATTATCCGCATAGAGAATCGCTTGTCCCCGCACATGACGCGCCGCGCGGCCGATGGTTTGAATCAGCGATCGCTCGGCCCGCAAAAATCCCTCTTTATCAGCATCTAAAATCGCCACCAGGGACACTTCCGGTAAATCTAACCCTTCTCGCAACAGATTTACCCCAATCAAGACATGCCTATCAGAGCTATAATTTCATCGACGGACAGTCGGTGATCCTCTCGGCCGACC
>CAZXWM010000096.1:9995-11721 GCA_964644215.1 uncultured Phormidium sp. | reverse complement strand
TTCTCCTGAAATCCATCTAAATCCCTTTGAGGGATTGAAACGGAGGAACTCCGAGAGTGTCTCGGCATCATCCCATACCTGAAATCCATCTAAATCCCTTTGAGGGATTGAAACGTACTCAGTGACCATCCCACCATAGAAGTGGGGGAGACCTGAAATCCATCTAAATCCCTTTGAGGGATTGAAACTTCTAAGGAACACTGAAGGCGAAATGCTTGCCAATAAAGCCTGAAATCCACCAAAATCCCTTTGAGGGATTGAAACGTAGTTCGGAATCTCTGGTAATACTTGCCATGTCAACCTGATACTTTTTTCAAGCCTCACGCAAGGAATGAGCGAAAATATGTAATCTTTCGCGCAGATTCAAGATAAAAGTATTAAAAAAAATGGCATTACGAAGGGACAAGAAACCCATTGTCTGGAACTTGAACCAAGTCGTCAGAGTTCCCAACATTGATGAGGGGTTCGTTGCTGAAGGTCAGACACCCGGTGTCTTTGAAGACACCGGGTGTCTCATCCTATTGTTTGATAGATTGTCAGGAATTTACCCTGGGTTTTCTCCCAACTCCTGACAATACTCCAAATAATCATCGATCGCCCCCCGAAAATCTCCTTCGAGTTCCTCATAACTCGACCCCTCATAAGCAATCACATCCTGAATATCCAGCACACAACCATACAACCGATCGCTGTCAACATCGACCTCAACCTTACCCCGATAGCCCCGATACGTTAACATCATTTCAAGATTTCCTTCAAGGATTACACCAACGTCAAAAACCCGGCTTCCCAAGAAACCGGGCTTCTAACTCAATTAAAGCATCAACCTCTACACCGTGGCCAACTCCGCCGGAAGCCGTTTGAAGGCCAGGCGTTCGTTTTCCACATCCACAAACACCGTATCGCCGTCGTTGAACTCGCCGCGCAAAATCCCCTTGGCGATTTGCGTCTCCAGTTCTCGCTGAATCGCTCGCTTGAGGGGACGCGCCCCATAAACCGGATCGTAGCCCACTTCTGCCAACAAGTCGATCGCCCCTTCGGAGAGTTTCAGGGCCATTTTCTTGTCCGCCAGCCGTTGTTCGAGGCGCACAATCTGTAACTTGACAATCTCCCGTAACTGGGACTTCTCTAAGGCATGGAAGATAATTGTATCATCAATGCGGTTGAGGAACTCGGGGCGGAAATTAGCCCGTAAAGCCTCCAAGACGCGCGATCGCATCTCATCATAATCCGCATCATTCCCAGACACATCTAAAATGAACTGAGAGCCAATGTTACTGGTCATAATAATGATGGAATTTTTGAAGTCCACCGTGCGCCCTTGGGAATCAGTAACTCGTCCATCATCTAACACCTGTAACAGCACATTAAAGACATCAGGATGAGCTTTTTCCACCTCATCAAAGAGAATCACCGCATAGGGACGACGCCGCAAAGCCTCCGTCAATTGTCCCCCTTCGTCATAGCCCACATAGCCCGGAGGCGCACCAATCAAGCGCGAGACATTGTGTTTCTCCATGTACTCGGACATATCAATGCGCACGATCGCATCTTCCGTGTCAAACAGATAGGCCGCCAGGGCTTTCCCTAACTCCGTTTTACCCACCCCAGTCGGTCCGAGGAACAAGAAACTGGCGACGGGACGATTGGGGTCTGAAAGTCCGGCCCGAGACCGCTGAATCGAGTCAGCCACAGCGGTGACGGCTTCTTCTTGGCCCACCACCCG
>CAZXWM010000096.1:0-9985 GCA_964644215.1 uncultured Phormidium sp. | reverse complement strand
AAGAGTTTCTCTTTCTCAGACTCAACCAACTTACTCAGGGGAATCCCCGTCCATTTGGAGATAATCTCAGCAATATCGGCTTCAGTGACTTCTTCCCGTAGCAAGGCTTCACCGCTATTTTGGGCATTAGCAAAACGAGATTCCGTTTCGTCGAGTTTTTTCTGAACTTCGGGATATTTACTATACTTCAGTTCAGCCGCTCGATTGAGGTCATAATTGCGTTCGGCTTCCTCGATTTCGACGTGCAGGCGATCGAGTTGTTCTTTGAGGGCTTTGCGTTCCTCAAGCAGTTCTTTCTCCGCTTTCCATTGCGCGTTGAGATGGGACTGTTGTTCTTTGCAGTCTGCCAGTTCTTTCTCAATTCGTTGCAAGCGCTCTTTCGAGGCATCATCACTCTCTTTTTGTAGGGAGAGTTTCTCCATTTCTAACTGCAAGATGCGGCGATCGATTTCGTCGAGTTCCTCGGGTTTAGAGGTACTTTCCATTTTTAGTTTCGCCGCCGCTTCGTCGATGAGGTCGATCGCCTTATCCGGGAGGAAGCGATCGCTAATATAACGAGTCGAAAGCGTCGCCGCCGCCACCAGGGCGCTATCGGCAATTTTGACGTTATGGTGGGTCTCATAGCGGTCTTTGAGTCCCCGTAGAATCGAGATACTATCGACCACACTGGGCTGATCGACGTACACCTGTTGAAAACGCCGTTCGAGGGCTGCATCCTTCTCGATATACTTGCGGTATTCATCCAGAGTCGTCGCCCCGATACAGCGCAATTCTCCCCGGGCCAACATCGGTTTGAGCAGGTTCCCAGCATCCATGGCCCCCTGAGTCGCCCCCGCGCCGACAACGGTGTGGATTTCGTCGATGAACATGACGATTTGACCGTCGGAGTCCGTGACTTCCTTGAGAACCGCTTTCAGGCGTTCCTCAAATTCACCGCGATATTTAGCCCCGGCGATAAGCGATCCCATATCGAGGGCGATGAGTTTGCGATCGCGCAGAGACTCGGGAACATCCCCCTTAACGATACGCTGGGCTAGTCCCTCGGCGATCGCCGTTTTCCCAACTCCCGGTTCTCCAATCAGGACTGGGTTATTTTTAGTGCGTCGCGAGAGAATCTGCACCGTGCGGCGAATTTCGTCATCCCGTCCAATCACCGGGTCGAGTTTCCCGGTGCGGGCGGCTTCCGTCAAATCTCGTCCGTATTTCTCTAAAGCGTCGTATTTTCCTTCTGGGTTTTGGTCTGTCACTTTCTGGGTTCCGCGTATTTGTTGGATTGTGTCTTTTAGTTTTGTCTCAGTCAAGTTAAAGCTTTGGAAGGTGGATTTTCCAAATCGCTTATCTTTAACATAGGCCAGGACTAGGTGTTCGATGGAGATATACTCATCACCATAGTCTTTACGATAGCCGTCAGCATTATCGAGAAGTTTGTCAAGGCTCTGTCCGAGATAGACGGAACCTCCATCACCACTGACTTTGGGCTGTTTTTCAATAAATTGGCGAGTGGCGTCGGCGAGGTTCACCACCGAGACTCCGGCCCGTTTAAAGATACTACTGGCGAGTCCTTGTCCTTCGAGTAAGGACTGCATTAGATGTTCGCTTTCAATCTGTTGATGGCTCGCCTGTTTGGCGATCTCTGGGATGCGGGCGATCGCCTCCCAGGCTTTTTCGGTAAATTGGTTAGGATTGGTCGGTTGCATCGGTTCCCTCCAGTCTTGCTCACGCACATCCCTATTGTAAAGACTACAGTGCGACCACCGGGATCGGCGATCGCACCATGAGTAGTCTAAGTTCCCGCCTACGGGTATCTCGATGACAAAGACTCGGGAATCAAGCTTGACATAACACAGATTTTGTGTTATGGCAATAGCAGGGATGGATAGGACAGAAACTACGTAGGGGCAATCCCTTGTGGTTGCCCTTTTCCGGCTTTCCTGATTCTACAGAGCCGAACGACCCGAAAGTCCCAGACGTTGGCGGCTTGTATTGCCAGGAACAGCCCCATCTCCTCCTGGATTAACCGGTGTACTGGGGGGATCACCATTGGGGTCAGGATCGGGGTCGGGATCAGGATCAGGATCGGGTTCAGGTTCAGGATCACCACAACTGCCAGCGGTGCCAAGATTCCTCAACTTACAAATGGCATAGGCGAACCCATCTTGAACATTCTCAAAATGCTCACCCAACCATTCCCCCTGGGCCTCACGATCCTGTTCCGCAACCGTGTCGAGTCCTTCCTCATAATGCTCATAATCCACAACTCCCTCAGCATCCTCGCGGTTGACGTTCCCCTCTAAGCGGTCTTGGGTATCTCGCACCGTTTCCGCCGTCTCCTGAGCCTGTCCGTAGCGTTCCTGGGCCTCTTGCCAGTCCACATTACGACCTCTTTGAGCCAAGGTGGTTTTGAGAGTCGCTACATCCCTCATCGCCTCCTGAGAGAAGTCTGCCTCTCCCGTCGTTGGCATTCCCACAAAAGTCCAGCCGCGATCGCGAACCTCAACGGTCTTCCCAGGACGAATCAGGCGCACCGAACTAAACTGATAGATCTGCATCTGCGGTTCTCCGGGAACCTCAATCGCCCCAATCTCATCGTTGTAATCCGTTTCAATCCGATACCCATTGTGGTAATCCAAAGCCGTAATCCGGTTGAGATCATCTCGAACCACCGTTACCGGCCGAGGAACCAAGACTTCCATACGAGTACGCCGATATCCCGAGGGGAAATAGCGAACAAAGTAGCCATCAGGATGCAGTGACCAACGTTGCTGAGGAATCGTCCGGCTGCCTTCGCCTCGGGGAGCGTCCCCCGTCAAGATGGCGATGTCTTCCAAATCCTCATAGACCGCATCGGCTTGACTGAGGGCCGATCGCAATTCCGCCTCCGCCTCCAACACCTGTCGCACCGGGTCCGGGAGATTGGCAAAAATCTCGCGTCTAGCGGCTTCAGGAATCAAATCTAAAGCATTCCCATTCAGTTCTCGGATTTCCTCATCCGTCAGCAAGGTTTGAGCCACCTGTTGCTGGTCCTGACTCATCTCCCGAATCGAGGTTTGAGCAATAATCCCCCAGAGCAAGGTTTGAATCGAACGCTGTGAAATCTCAGGATGGTTGACGGCTTCTCGGAGAATCTTGCCAATAATATCGGCTTGGGGTCCTTCGAGTTGAGCATATCCGTACCCGTCTCCCCCGCCAGGGCCGTGAGTTCCGGCTCGTAGACAGTAGCTTTCGAGGGTAATCTCGTACAATCCAGGGGTGGCCAGATAGCCACCGTCATCGGTTTGGGGGAATTGCGTCAAGGATTGCGGTTCCCCGAAATCTCGGTCATCGAGGAGAGGAATTTCCCGGACGACATCCTCAAGGCTGGTGGTCAGAGGTGGGTCGCCGTCGAGGATATCTGAGATATCAATATCGGGAATGGGTAGGTCATCGGGACTGGGTAGGTCATCAAATATAGCCAGGCGCGAGTCCTGGGTGATGTTTGGGGGAGGTTGAGTGGCTGTGGCCGGGCGATCGCCTTGATGTCCGATTCCGGCCACTCCTGTCAGCAGCAGGGTTAAGCCGAACAGAATCAAGGGGGTTCGCAAGGAACGCATAGATAGTTCTCCGAATCGTTGAGTGCTATCTTGGCGCAAGCGGTCGGAGATTGCCCTCTACCTATGGTTAGAAGGGATTATGTTGTTTTATGAAGTGTTGGGGCGAGTTTAGATGTGAGATTGGGTTGTTCTTGCGGGTTAATCTGGATGTAGGCTGATGTGGCTGAGACTTGTCTAACCAGGTCTTAGACGCTTCCTAATTCCATGGATTGACGGACTCGTTCGATTTGTTTAGGGGCCTCGATTTTTTCCCACAGTGTTAGTGCTTTTTGGAAATATACTTGGCTGTTGGGGCGATCGTTCATGGCTTGATAGGTTAGTGCCAGTTGGTAGTAGGCTTCGGCTAGATCGCATTTTGCACCTATTTCTTCTAAAATCTGTATAGCATCTTGATGATTTTTTAAAGAAGCCTCTAGATCATTTTTCATGAAGTCTATTTCGCCTATGCCCGTTAAAGCTTTTCCTTTCACTTGAGGATATTTCACTTTATCGGCAACTTGTATTGCTTTTTTGTATTTTTTTAAGGCTCCAGCAAAATCCTGTAAGTTTTGCATGACTTTTCCTGTTAAAACTAGGTCGTATATATAACTCCACATAGAGTAAATATAATCAGAATATATTTCTTTTTCTACCAGCATCTTTTTGGCTAATTCATTCATTCCCAAAGAGGAGTAACAGAAGGCGATACAGAAACTTATTTCAAACGAGTATCTATGAGTTCTATTATACTGAATTCCAATAGATTGTGTTTTTTTCAAAAATTTTATAGCTTCCTCAAAATCCAGCATATCCATTTTGCAAAGACTTACATTCAAGAAGGAAACCGCATAGAAGTCCTCTATATATTCTCCAGGCTTATTGATATTTTCTGATTTTAGTATTTTTTCGCATACTTTTTTTGAATCATAATGAACATATATCGCATCTTTTATTTGTCCTTTTATCCAATAGACATCAGCCAAAACATTGTACATCCTTGCCAGAGAAAAACTCACAGTAGTTTTGTGGTGAATCCTTTTAATAGCTTCCTCAATGTCAGACAGCAAGCCCAAACGCCAAAATGCACAGCCTAGCGGTTCATTCGACTCATTAGAATGATCCCGTCCCTTTGCAATAACATCTGCCGCACTATCAAAGTCTTCAATATTTAAGTATTGATAGTAAGATTCAAGTGCATTAATGGCGTCTCGTTTTGTTTCAAGCGTCTCAACAAAATCAGTCCAAAACTGAGCAGCCATACGATTAGACTTTTCCCAATCGTCACTACTCCTCAATCGTTCAACCGCCTCATCTCGAATCAACGGATGTAACTTATATTCCCCATCCACTCGTTCCACCAAAGCGCGATCGCACAACGCCTCAATCACCTTAACCTTGCCTTTTGCTGGCAGATCCCATAACAAACATAGCAGTCCCTCCCGAGGAACCGTCGGCACATCCTGATAGCGAAAACATCCCATCCGACAGAGAAGACGATACGCCATCGGATGCAGCGTAGCTAGACGCTCAAACTGCTCCGAAATTAAATTCTCAATATCCGTCTCAACCGAAACCCCATCTTCCGTCTGATGAGCCTTCCAATACTCCTCAATCTGTCCCCCATAATCCAAGCTAATCCGTTCCCGTAACACCTTCATCGCCAACGCATTACCACGATACGCGTGATGAATTTCTGCTAAAACCGGTGTCTCGCTCTGGAGATTTGTCTGATTAAAGTATTCTTGCCAAGCCTCTAAACTAAGATGCTTAAGAGGATAAAGACTGATATTGAGATTTTCACGGACTCGTTCCCGACTGGTGATGAGTGTCAGCGATTTTGAACAGGAGTCCGATAAGACGCGAAATAACTCAACATAACTGCGATGAGTCTCAATCAAGCGTCCACTTTCATCTAAGGCGGGTTCCAGGTTATCGACTAATACCGGGAGTGCTTCAGCCTTGAGTTTACTGCGGAGGCGATCGCATGACACCATAAACTCTCGTCCGGGTTCCTCCCCTAAATCCCGTAACTTCTGCTCAATCAACCCTTCCGCTGAACTAATATTCTGAGTTTCCTTACCCAGATCGAACCTTAAAACAGGTCGGTCAAATCTCTGACTAAGATAGCGTTCAGCCAAAACTGTTTTTCCTACACCCCCAGGACTTTGAATCAAGATACAAGTTGCACCGGCGGCCCTCAACTCATCTAACTCCCTCACCGCCTGTTCCCGTCCCACAAACCCCTCGGAGGTTAATTGATTAGCTTGGGGAGGCTCAGGAGACTCAATCAAGGGTGGGGGGTTCTGTTGTCGCAACTTCCATTGCTGTTCCACAAGTCCCGGAAACTTCTTTTTCGTCACTTCATCTGGGGGAAGTTCAAATAGCTTGGCAATGGTATTCCACAGTCCACCCCCAACCTTCCTAAAGTCAACGATATGAGTATAGATATTGAACTTGCCCCGGATTTGGTCATAGGTCAAGTCTTCCCAGGAGCCACGAAAGATAGCCTTCTCGTCTTCGCTGAGACGACGACCTGACTGACGAACCAGTAAATCTTCGACAAACTCCAATGCCTGTTCAGCCGTTAACGAGTCTGACATCCGGCGAGCCTCCCCTACAAAAGTCCTACAATCCTACAAAAGTCCTATAAATTTAGTTTCAAAAGAATCTACAATTCTCCCACCTTTTGACTCAATTGCTTTGCCAAAATTGAAGACATAGAGGAACAGACCTCTTAAGTTCATCTCAACTTTGAAAGGAGAACGAATCATGTCTAACGAAACCGTTTACACCGGCAAAAGCTTCTACGGCGGTCACTACGCCAAAGATTACAAAGGCAACATCGGACGTGGGTCCAGCGAAAGCAACGCCGTTCAAGCTCTGAAAATGGCGAAAGACAAGTCTAAAAAGTAGTCGATCGGCTCTGGGTTTAGGCTTGATTATAGCACAAGTCTGATCTTCATGCTTGGCTCCTTCCATCTCATCGATGTGGGGAGGCCACGCTGCTAACCCGAACCGATCCAGTCTCTTACAGTTCTAGTTAAACAGCTTCAAGGATAAAAAATGATCTTCTAACGAAACCGTCCACACCGGCAAAAGCTTCTATGGCGGTCACTACGCCAAAGATTACAAAAGCAATATCGGACGTGAGTCCAGCGAAAGCAACGCCATTCTAGCACTGTACTTAATGGATATGCAGATGTTACAGTTTCTGTCAAACATTTGTTGTATTTTGTAACAACGCAGGACAAGTGACCCTCAACGAGGAACGCTATAACAATATCCAATGCAACAAATCGAAACAGATTTCCAGAAAACCCACAAAAGATATCAAGTAAAATGAAAACTACTAAGTCAGACTACCCCTTAACGCAAGAAAAAGCGAAGCTGAAGTTATTGGTATTTCAGGAGCTTGTGCGGCAATCTCGGCACAGCTTTAATATGAGTCTATGGGGAATTTTAACCTCCTACCTGGTTACGCTCGGGGGGATAGGACTGCTTTATACAGGCAATGTCACCGAGTCTATGTTCACAGCCGGGATGGGGGCAGTCTCCTCGATGACCACACACCAGTTGGCGGAATCGAAGAAGGAGGAGTTACGGAAACTGTTGGATGAGATCTCGGATTAAAGACAGTGAATAATTTGATTCAGTAATACAAGAGACGAAAAGGAAACCAGAACAGCTTACAATCCCGGTTTCCCACCAAAAATCACACGGACTTGTTGCCACAATTGCTGGTCTAGTTCTTCTGAGGAATCAGGAATCCAGACTGTCAAACCACCCATCCAGGTCATCGAGACTCTGGAATTGCAACAGTTGACGCGCTAGAGCATCCAGTTGACCCGAGGAGAGTTGGTCTAAGCGAGACTGTCTCTGAGCATCAATAGAACCCAGACGCTCACTCAAAAGTTGACGCACCAATTCGATCTTACCCCGCCGAACTCCCTGTTCAATGCCTTGTTCAAGACCTTCCTGCTTGGCGCGACGTTCAAAGCTGGTCAGATACTGCATACGTTGTTCCTCCTGTAACTGATTAACTTCTTGCCACAGTTGCTGGTTCAGTTCCTCGGGGAGGTTCATCAACCAATCGATGAAATGTAGGAGACTGATGACCTCCTGGGCCTCAAAACCCCGTTGATAGAGTCCCCGAATCAGGGCAAACTTCCAGCGTTGGCGCTCTCTCCCATTATGACGGGTTTCGAGGGTTTTGAGGTGCGCCATGACGACAATGGCAAACACGTTGTCACTGGTTTCGAGTTGTTCCCACTGACTCTGGTAATCCAGCAGTTTGACAATGGGGAAGCGAAAATCGACCTGACAGCCAAATAACTCATCGGTGAACTGCTGCGGTCGCCAGGAAGGTCGGTCATCGCCGAGAACGGCAAAACTGGCTACTTGGCGCGAATAGCGATCGCGGATGCGGTAATAATAGCAAAACATCCGCTCAGCAAAGTCCGGCTCGGGTTGATTCTGCACCTCCACATGAATCAACACCCAAACCTCATCCCCCCGCTTGAGGGACACTTGCACCAACTTATCCGCCAAGCGTTTGCCTAAATCGGCATCGCGCACCACCTGCTGGAGTTCTTTGTCGAGGAAGATGACCGGTTGTTCCCAGTCGATTTGTTGCGCCGCGTCAGGAAAGAAGAACTCCATAAACTGTTGGAAATCCGCTTCTAGCAGTTCTTTCCAAGGACTATCGTAATCTGTATTCAGCTCTTGGGTCATGGTCGTTGCTTTGAGATACCTGAATTGGGATACGTCTGCTCTGACTACGTAATAATAACACTGACGATAATTGCCGCCAAAGATAGGATAATACTAGCCACAATGACCCCAGCCGCTAGATTTCCACTCTCAACTTGGCTGCGGTAGTCGATTGGGTCGAGTTTATCGAATAAGCGAACCCCAAAGTAAAGTAGAAGAATGCCGAGAATCCCCCAAGATATGGTAGTTAAAACCATCACCCAATTCATACTTATATCTCCTCTTGAGAATCAACACCACTCAACCCTGGGAGAATGGGGGGAACCCAGACAACTCACAAGGAGAGATTTTGCAAACGTGACATCAAATCAGACTAATAAAACCCTAAAAAATAAGAGCAAATAAATTTACCTATTCATGATGACTGAATCGCGATCATTCAGCAATCATCACTTCCCCGAGCCAGATCTTTTCCTGAATCGAGCGAAAAATAGCGCATTCCTCCACCGATACTTTCCCATCAGCGTAGATAGCCGCTACAATCTCATCCCGCTCTTGGCGGGAAATCACACCATCCTCTAACGCTTTCTTGGCTCGCCTTGCTAAGTCTGAAAGCGCTTCTTGTTCAGTATCAGAGAGGGATTGGTGACGATTGCTGTGAACGTCCATGGCGATCGCCTCGATTCATCAGTGCTAATCATAGCCTACCCCAACCTGAGCCTGTCAATCTTTCCCACAGAACAATCCCAAGACTAACCCTAAACGCCGACTGCGATATAATAGAAGTCAAGGGATGGTTAGCGTTCCCTGACCTTTCAGGCCCTGGCTTGGCTTGGCTTGGCTTGTCTGTATGACCAAACCCTCAATAAAACCTTTAAAGATAATTAAGTTTAAAGCCGAGACCTGAACGGCGGCGATCGCCGCTTAGTCTCTAAAATCTAAAAGATGTTGTGATCAGCGTTAGCCAACGACCATGAGCGAACCATTAGAAACACTTGAGTCCTCATTGGGAGTCGATCCCGTTTTACTCACTCCCCCCGACCGAGAGCCGCCCAACTCTCCCTCCTATCTTCCTGACTCACCTACCCTGGCGGGCCAGGACGATGACGAAATGTCTCAGGACTTTTCCCAAGATGATGCCCCCCTATTACAACGGGGAGACCTCTCAGACCACGAGTCCTTCCCCAACGAAGACCGTCTCGACCCTCAAGCTGAATCCCTTAGCGACGACGAGAGCCTGAACCTCGAAGCCGCCATAGAAGACGAAGCCGCCGTCTTGCGCTCAGGACGGGGGGAAGACTTCTCGGAAATGAATCCGCTCAACGATGAGAGTTCCGAGACTCTGCATCCGATTCTCTAACCCTCTATAGCCCTCCTGTCGCCATGTCTGAGTTGAATTGCCAAACTTGTCCAGTCTGCAAAGTGCAAATCCAGAAACTCCCCATGGGCGATCGCGTCCTCTTTTCCTTCGGTCCCCCCGGAACTCGGGCCGACCTCTGGAACAAAGTCTGCAAACACGCCCAAAATAGCCAGTGCATTAACCCTCAAAGGTAATAACATCAACCACCATGTTACATCTATTTATACAACCAATAGATTGTTTTAATGCCTGAAATTGTTACAGGTGTGTAACAATAGACCCATAACAAAGTAAAACTTAAGAGAGGTCATCCTATGGTCGTAGCCGCCGCTCCCAGCCAAAAACG
>CAZXWM010000095.1:11323-11807 GCA_964644215.1 uncultured Phormidium sp. | reverse complement strand
GAACCTCGATCGCCTACAAACCCTCTGGCTACGAGTCAACTATCTCAGCTACGGCCCCGGCGGACGCATCCCCAAAACCGGACATATCGTTTTCCCCCTGCAATATCCCGACGCAGACACCCCTCCCAACTGGCTAAGCAAAGACAACGCCGAGGTGTTTCCCGTCAAAACCCATCTCCTCACCCATCTCGACGATCCCGTAGAGGTGATTCGTCGCTATGTCATGCCCCATGCCCAAAGTGGCGATATCGTCACCATCGGCGAAACCCCCCTGGCCATCATCCAAGGGCGACTGCGAGATCCCATCACCGTTAAACCCGGCTGGCTGGCCCGGCGACTCTGTTACTGGTTCCTGCCTACCTCTAGCCTGGCCACCGCCTGCGGCTTGCAAACCCTCATCGATCAAGTGGGGACTCCTCGCGTCTTTTTCGCCTTCCTGGGGGGCGTTGGGCTGCGTCTGTTGGGGCAACGGGGCGGCTTCTAT
>CAZXWM010000095.1:0-11313 GCA_964644215.1 uncultured Phormidium sp. | reverse complement strand
TCTATCGCCTTGCTGGAGGACAAGCCCGCCTCATTGATGATGTCACCGGAACCCTTCCCCCCTACGACCAATTTATTGTTCTCGGCCCCGATAACCCCCAAGCCGTCGTCGAGCGGATTCAACGGGAAACCGGCTTATCAGCGGCGATCGTTGATGTCAATGACTTACAAGCCGTTAAAGTCCTGGCCGCCACTCCCGATTTACCCCATACCTTCCTCGAAACTGCCCTCCGCAGTAACCCCGCCGGAAACGCCGACGAACAAACCCCCGTGGTTCTGATTCGTCCGCGAACCTCCTAAACCCTTTGGGGAAGTTGAGAATCTTCGTTAAAATGGCGGTAGTGATTCCGCTGCCCCCCTCGCTTGCCCTCATCCCCCCAGGTTTCCCTATGACGTCCTCAACTCCCACTCCGCCAACCTCGATGACACCAAGAATTGATATTCGCCCCATCCAATATCGAGACTTGGATAATATCGAATCTCTATTAGAAGCCGATGCCTTCACCGCTAAAAGCCCCAGTGATGAACTGGATTTAGCCCTGGATCTCGATCGCATCCGCCAGCATTACGGCCTCCTCAAACTCCTCAGTCTCTTTCCCAACCCCTACCGCAATCTCTTGCGGGCCTATATCGCCCAATGCGATCGCCGTCTCCTCGGGGCCATCCAAGTTTCGCCAGTGAACCGTACCTCCACCACCTGGCGAGTCGATCGCGCGATCGCCGATCCGGCCGCCGGTAGCCAAGACACGGGAACGGTTTTACTACGCCATTGTCTGCAAGCCATCTGGGAAGCCCGAACCTGGATTGTCGAAGTCGAAGTTAGCGATAACACAGCCATGGCCCTCTATCGCCAAAATGGCTTTCAACCCCTGGCCCAGATGACCTATTGGACCATCGAACCGGAACTGCTGGCCCAACTTGGGGAACGAGAACCGGATTTACCCAATCTCACCCCTGTCAGCAACTCCGACGCCCAACTCCTCTATCAACTTGACACTGTTTCCATGCCGCCGCTGGTACGTCAGGTGTTCGATCGCCATATTCTCGACTTCAAAACCAGCCTTTTTGAATCCATCCTCTCGGGCATCAAACAGTGGTTTGCCAAAACTGAAGTCGTCAGCGGCTATGTCTTTGAACCGCAACGCAAGGCGGCGATCGGTTATTTCCAAATTCGCCTCAGCCGCGACGGGTGCAGCCACCACGAAGCCCAATTGACGGTTCATCCCGCCTACACCTGGCTCTACCCAGAACTGCTGGCCCAGATGGCCCGCATCACCCAACAACTGCCCCCCCAATCCCTGCGGCTGGCCTCGACAGACTATCAACCCGAACGAGAAGAATATCTCACCAGTATCGGGGCCGAACCCATCGTCAACACCCTGCTAATGTCCCGTTCCGTCTGGCACAAACTGCGGGAAACCAAACAAGTGGCCCTAGAAGGCTTGCAACTGTCTGATGTCTTAGGCGGCCTACAACCCTCTCGCAAACCCGTTCCGGGGCGAATGATTTGGTCCCATCAATCGCCGCAACCGGCGAAAGACGAACGCCATCAGCAAAAGGGCCATCAAGACGATCACCCCAAAGAAAACTCGGGCAATGGACAGCAAAACGGCAATGGCGATCGCCCATGACGCCACGAGTTGCTGCCTTAGGCCTCGATTTAGGTCGCCGTCGCATCGGAGTTGCCGGTTGCGACGGCTTGGGCTTACTGGCGACAGAACTCACCACCATTAAACGCAGCAGTTTTGCCCAAGATATCGAGGCCTTGCGTCAACTCGTCAACGAGCGTCAGGCCACGCTGTTAGTCATTGGAATGCCCTATACTCTCGACGACGGAACCATGGGCAAACAAGCCCAACGGCTAGAGAAACTCGCCCACCGCATCGGTTCAGCGTTAGGGCTTCCGATTGAGTTTGTCGATGAACGTCTCAGTTCCATCGAAGCCGAGGAGTTAATCCGGGCTTCCCGAAAGCATCCTTGCCGAGATAAAGGGGCAATCGATCGCAAGGCCGCCGCCGTGATTTTACAGCGATGGCTTGATGGACAATCTTGATGGACAAGTGTTAGCCAAGTTGATACATCCAGCCATCTCGACTACAGAGATACACCGACCCCTCCCAGACGATGGGGGTGGATTCAAAGGCACCTCCAGAGGTGAAGTGAGCCAGTTTTTCGAGACTAATGCGGTAGAACTGGCCGCGTCCTCCTGGCAGGGCTAAGGGGTCGTCAGCGGAGGCTAATCTATAGTTGAGTTGAAATAAGTGTACGCCGTTGTATCCGGCGGCAACGAGGCGATTTCCGTCGGTAAAAATGGGGGTGGAAATGGAGGGGCCAATGGCTTCTTTGGCGATGAGAATTGGGGTATTGTATTCCCGTTGTTGGAACGGGCCAAAGACCGTTTCACCAGTGACTTGGGTTTGACTGCCGAGGTAGAGATAGCCGTCAATGGCATTGCTGGCAAACAGGGGCGGTGTGTCCGGGGCGCGATACTCGTCGTTGAGGGCGACAGAGCCGGTAATCCCCCCCTTCCAGCCGGCAAAGGGGATGTTAGCCACGGGGAGAAACCAATCGACACAGTCGGGATCGGGTTTGCTGGGGTCGAGTTTGTAAACGCCTCCTTGGCCGGGGATATGCTCTCGATCTAAGGTGCTAAACAGTTTGCCATCTTGGGCGATGCTGATGGTTCCGTTGAGATCGCCTCCGGAGTGGAATTGCCAGACAATGGTTCGGCGGTTGATGTCGATGCCGTAAATGCGTCCTCCTCCTGAGGCTAGGTAGAGGCGATCGCCGACTCGGGCGGGGGAGGATTCGGCCACTAAGTTTCCTCGGTAGCGGGAGACATCTGTGCTGTTGTACAGTTGCAGTTCTTGATAGATGTCGGGGGCAAAAAAGCCATTGTTGGGACGACGACTATCGCTGCGACTATTGATGAAGTAACCGATGGAATTTTCACCGGCGTTAAAGAGGGTTTGCTGACCTAAATAGAGGGGAGAACTGTCATTATCACGACTATAACTGTCGGTTTTACGAATGTTCATTCGCCAGAGTTCTTGTCCCGTTCGCAAGGAAATGGCCCGAAAACTGGGAACGACGGCAGATGAGAGGGATTTGTTAACTCCGAGGCGGCTTCCTTGCACAATGACAATTCGATTCTCGTCGCTGGCGGTTTCGTCGATGTAAAGGGTGGCGGTTCCTTTGAGGATGTCGTCAAATTGATAGGTCCAGACCTCTTGACGGCTCTCTAGGTCGATTTTTCGTAGTTGGTGGTTGTAGGCCCCGATGATGAGATAGAGACGGCCGCGATCGCGTAGTAGGGTCGGTTGTCCGGTCCAACCGGCTCCACTCCAGCTATAGACGGTACCGCCGACTCGACTGACGTTACTGCCGAGGTAAAATCGATGTTGGACTGTTAAGGCGGCGGGGGTTCCTCGACCATAGTAGCGGCGTTGGTCGTTGCCGAGATAGGTGGGAATCAGAAGTTGGGTTTCGTCGAGTTTGAGTTGGGGAGACTGGTTGAGGATTTGATTGACTTGGCGGGTTAAGCTGTCTGCGAGGGAGCTGGGTGTGACTAGGGGTGGTGTCTTCGGGGATTGGGAGGAGCGGAGTTGAGTCGGTAGCCAGGCTGCAAGTCCGAGGGAAACAGTGTATCGTGTGAGTTGTCGTCGGGTTAGGGCCATCCGTTGGGGGTGTGGGTCGGGGACAGGGGGTGTGGGTCGTGCCTCTCAGGGGCGATGGTCTCGATTGCCAACGGCGATCGCAACCGTTAAGATCAGGCTATCAATTCCCGATTATCAGGGCGATCTGCCATTTGACTAAAATTCCCCAATTGTGGGTTTGCCAGAGAACGAAAGATGTTCAACGCCACTGAAATTTTAATTCAAGCATTCGTCGAAGAATTACGGGAAGGGTATCATCGAACCTATGGCGGCTATAAGCCGGATTATGCTGATATTATTGCCTGGGCTGGGGGCATGGCTTTGGAAAATATCGCCAATAGTGATGCACTTTACCACACGGTAGAACATACCATTGGTGTTGCCTTGGTGGGTCAAGAAATTCTCCGAGGAAAACATATTCGTGAGGGGGGAATTACTTGTGAGGATTGGTTACATTTTATTTTATCGTTGGTCTGTAGTGATATTGGCTATGTGAAAGGGGTCTGTCGCGGTGACAGCTTGGACTCCCATCAGTTTGATTCGGGAACGGGGGAGTTGATTCAACTCGATGCTGGGGCGACGGATGCGAGTTTAGCTCCTTATCATGTCGATCGCAGTCGGTTATTTGTTGAGGAGCGTTTTCGGGGTCATAAGCTCATTGAGGCTCAAGAAATTAACGATAATATCGAGTTGACTCGTGTTCTATCTGCTGAACATCCCGGTTATGAGGATACGTCGGGTTTTCGGGGCTTAACTCGGGCGGCGGATCTGATTGGACAGTTAAGTGATCCGCGTTATCTCAATAAGTTGGGGGCGCTATATTATGAGTATGAGGAAGTTAATTATAATCAGAAGTTTGGTTATCGTCATGCGGGAGATTTACGTCAGAGTCATTCTCAGCAGTATTGGTCGTTGATTTATCCGGCGATCGCACCGGCTTTGGAGTATTTAGGACTGACGCAGGAAGGAAAGCAAATTGTGGCGAATGTTTATGCGAATGTGTTTGTAGTCGAACATGATAATACTCGCACGACGATGTCCACTCAGTTGAAGCGATCGTAGTGTTGTTGCGGGTGAGAGTCAGGGAATTGCTTAAACGATGGGTAAGGCGATCGTAAACAAGGAGCCTTCCCCTAACTGACTTTCAACCTCTACAGTCCCGCCGTGAATTTGTATGATTTGCTCAACAATTGCTAAGCCTAATCCAAATCCTCCCGAGGCTTTAGAGCGTTTTAGGTCTGCACAATAAAAGCGTTCAAACAGATGGGGTAATGCAGCTTCAGCAATGCCAATTCCGGTATCTTTGACTTGAATTAGGGCAGATTCTCTTTGCAGGAGGCGGAGTTCAATTTCTCCCCCTGGGGGGGTGTAGCGGACGGCGTTACTGAGGAGGTTGGTCACGGCTTGTCGTAGTAGATTTTCGTCTCCTTCTACCCAAATGTTAGTGTCTAAAATATGAGCGTTGAAGGTTAAGTTTTTGTCGCGACAATGACTAATCCAGTCCTTCGCTAACTCAAGCAGAAATTGGCTTAAATCAATGGGTTGGCGTTTTTCGGGAGCCAAAAGTCCTTCATGTCTCGCTAAAAACAAGAGTTCCCCAATCAATTGACTCATTCGCTTGGTTGTTTTGACCACTTTTTCCAGCCGTTCTTTGGCTGTTTCGGGACTATCTTCAACTTGCTTTAAAGCCATCAAGGCGATTTGAGTATTGCTTAAGACGACGGCTAAGGGTGCGCGTAATTCGTGAGACGCATTGGCGGTAAATCGTTGTAACTGGTTACAGACTGATTCGAGACGTTCATTGGTTTCTTTAAGATTTTCTTGTCGGTTAGCCAGTTCTTGTTCTAATTCATAAAATAAATGAATGGCACTCCAGGAGGCTAATGTTGCAAGTGTTGCGGCTATAATAAGGAATAGAAATGTGAGCTGTTGATGGCGATCGCGATGTTGTATCCGTTCAATAAGTAAGGTTTCTTCTTCGTCAGCAAAGTGTTCAATGGTGTGACGGGTTGTAATAATGTCCTCTTGTCCCTCTTTGAGCCAGTTATACAATGACTCAACGGGAACTAAAACATCATTGGTTCCCTGGATTCGTGTTAGGTTTTCTTGCAAGGTTAATTTATGCTCAAAAATGTCTAATACGTCGTCAACTTGATTGCGAATGATTTGAATTCTGACGGTCTGTTCAGGATTGTCATTGACTAAGTTTTCTAAGGTATCAAGAGAGTTAGGAATGGTTAACGTCGCTTGTTCATAACGCCTTAAAAATTCGTTTTGTCGTGTCAGTCCATAGCCGCGCATTCCGGTTTCTGCGTCGAGGAGTGCATTTAAGAGATATTTGGTTTCGAGGCGGACGGTTTGGGTATGCTGAACCCAGGCTTCGTCTTCGATGAGATTTAGTTTCAGCCAGGCTAAGGCGGAAAGGGTTATAAATAAACAACTAATGGGAATTGAGACAATTAGGGTTCCTCGGACTCGTAAAGGGAGACGGAACCAGCGTTGATTGAGGCGTTTAATGACAAGACTCATGGCTAGTTTTCTTGTGGGGGTTCAAAGCGATATCCCATACCATAGATGGTTTGAATCCAGGGGTCGATCGCCAGTTCTCGTAGGGTTTGACGTAGCCGCTTAATCCGGGAGACGACGGCGTTACTTTCGGGTTCTTCTCCCCATTCCCAGAGTGCTTGTTCGATTTGCTGATGGCTGAGAACTTGCTGGGGATGACGCATCAGATATTCTAAGAGTTGGAAGTCTCGGGTTTTTAGGGTCAGGTCTTGATTTTGCCAGGTAAGGGTCATGGTTTCGAGGGATAAGCTGAGGCCGGATACTTCTAGGCGATCGCCACTCCAGAGTGGCGATCGCCGCCGTAAGGCTCGGACTCGGGCCAGCAATTCGTCGAGGTCGATGGGTTTGACTAAATAATCATCTGCACCTCCATCAAGTCCCATGACTTTATCGGCGGTGGTATCTTTGGCGGTTAAAATCAAGACGGGGGAAGTTTTACCGAGTTTTCGATATTGTTTACAAATATCAATTCCATCTTGTCCCGGTAGCATCCAATCTAAAATTAGTAAGTCATACTCAGTTTCTTCAATCAGCCATTGAGCGGTGGTTCCGTCTTCGACAGCATCGACAATATGTCCACTGTGTTTGAGGATGAATTGGATTGGTTCTCGTTGTTCAAAGTCATCTTCTACCAGTAAAATTCGCATGGTTTTAATAATATTTAAAGCGATTTTTTGTTATTAATTTAAATTGTGGCACAACAATCCATTGTTTGCATTAAAACAATGGATTGTTATCGTTATTATAATGTCGCTGAGGTCATTTTTTCAAGCTAACCTTAACGGCGACCTGGGTTGGGATTAGGATTCGGGAAGTTGGGATTGCGACGTCCGCCAGCCCAAGGAGGTCGCCCGGGACCTTGGCGAATTGTCAGCACATCGCCGTTGCTGCGAGTAATCTGAAAGGCATCAAATTCATAGTCACTATATTCGCCGATTACAGTAACTTGTTCTCCCTCTTGTAAGTTGAGTTGATGCCAGCGTTGAGGACCGGCATCAACAATAACTTGTCCCGTTCCATCATCGAGAATAAAGTCGTTACCAACAACACTGCGGATGGTTCCTGAGATGCTGATACCACGAGTTCGTGTCAGGGATTCGATGGGAATTTGGGCTAGGCTGGCTGGTGTGATGCTGACCAGGAGGGCAGATGTCGCCAGAATTGTTAGGCTAGATCGCATAATTTTGTCTATAAATTGGTCTAATTTGATGCTAATCATCAATAATGACCAGAATATGACCAAACCTAAGATGAGTTATTTTTTAGTTTTTTGGGTTACGCTTGTGCTATAATTATTTAGGTCTAAAAACCTGTTTTTTGCTCATGAGTGATATCTTACCCATTGGCTCGACGTTAACGGTGGATGAGCAAGGCTATTTAGTACGTCGGGTGAGTTTAGACAAGATTGTTGAACCTTGGCGATCGCTCGTGGAAGATGTAGCGGCGGCCTCTGTGATGGCTTGGCCTCAGCGAGTGATGGGGGTTTATATTCGCGGTTCTGTGGCGGCGGGCCAGGCAATTTTTAATGTTTCTGATGTTGATAGTTTGGCGGTGGTGTATGGCGATTATCGAGAGTGCGATCGCCGCTGGTTTAAGAGACTCAATCGGCAGATGTCTCGTAATTATCCCTTTTGTTGCGGTGTGGAATTTTCCGTAATTTCGGGCGATCGCCTTTTAGATTTAACTGATACAAGCTACGACAATTTGCGAATGTTAATCGCCACTCAAGCCGTTTGTGTTTTATTACCTGAATAGTTAGCTTAACTCTAGCTTAAAGGATGAATATGACCAAAGGATGACCATTTCTTAATTCACGGTATTTGAGGAGGTTAACAGCAATGGGAAGCCGAGATGTGTGCAGTTGAAGTTTGTAGGCGTTGCAAGAACTGCTCTAACTGCTGCACTTGTGCTAAGTTGAGGCAGTAGTAAATCCAGCGGCCATCCTGTCGAGGATGTACCAGTTGTGCTTCTTTTAAGACTTTGAGATGGAAGGAGAGTTTGGACTGGGGGGTGTTGAGGCGATCGCACAAGTCACAGACACAAAGTTCGCGATCGCGCAAATGGTCAATAATCTGTAACCGGAGAGGATCACCCAATGCACGAAACCCCAAGGTTAGAAGATCTGGGGAGAGTTTAAGGGAAGATTTCATGGCATTAAGGTTGGGTTACAGGATCTAGGTCTATTCTAATCAAGGTTCTCAATCTTCGTGGAATTGCTATTGACAAGCAACCCCTTGACTTGTACTATAAGCATAATGGAAAAGGTGCGCACAAAAAAAGCACTAAACAGGACATAGGACGTGAGCCATTCGACCCAGGACTCAAACGGTATCTCTAGGCGATCGCCTCATTCCTTAGTTAGCGTTTGTGTTCCCACCTACAACGGCGAGCGGTTTTTAGGAGAAGCCTTAACCAGTCTTTCCCAGCAAACCTATGCCAACCTAGAGATTATCTTCTCCGATGACGGTTCCGAGGATGGAACGTTGAGGATATTAGACGAGTTTGCGGCCACATCTCCCCATCCTTGTCGAATCTATCGCAATCCTCAACGGGGAATGGTGAACAATTGGAATTTTTGCCTTCAACAAGCCAGGGGAGTGTATCTCAAATTCCTCTTTCAAGACGATCGCCTCGACTCCGATTGTATTCGCAAACTGGTCAACTTGGCCGAAACTGATGCCGAGATGGGATTTGTTTTTTGTCCCCGTCGCCTGGAATTAGCGGAAGATGCGGCCGGAATTGGAATTTTACAGATTGTCGCTCAACGCTGTCGCCAAGTTCATCGCTATTGGAGTCACCTCAACTCTCGCCAACCGGGGACAACCCTATTAGCCGATTGCCAACTCTGGACGTTTCCCCTCAACAAAATTGGCGAACCGACGGCGGTGTTGTTGCGCAAATCAGCCGTCGAGGCCGTGGGAGGCTTTGACCCAGACTTATCGCAGTTGGTGGATGTGGAATTGTGGTGGCGGCTGTTGGCGACGGGTTCGGTGGGATTTGTCGATGAACCTCTGGCGGTGTTTCGTCTTCATTCCCAGCAACAAACGGTGAAAAATGCCTTGGCGGGGAGGTTTGATGAACGGCGTTTTTTGCTGAAAGTTGCCCAAAATCCTCTCTTTGCCCAAGAAATACGACAACAGGCCACATGGCAGTGGTTGCAACAGGAAGATTGGCGATGTCAGGATTGGTCATCGCATCTGCAAGAGATTCCCCTCTCGTTGTGGCCCGATTGGTTGCAACAGATGTTGTCGCAAACCCCCCAATGGCGCGATCGCGGTGATGCCAAGGCCTATACTCAAGGACTTGCGGCCATCTCTGACTATCTCCTGGCCCAGATTCAAGACCAGCCGCAACAATGGCGAGAAGCGGCGAGAGTCTATTCCTTGCAGGTGAGTCTCTCGCCAACCTATTATAATGATGTCTCTTTAGACAAACTCTTGCGTCAGCGGCGGCAAATCCGACAATTCTTTCTTCAATCTCAAGGATATCGCCTTGATTGGCAATTTCCTTCGCAAAACTCGGGAAAAACAGGAATTTATCTCGAAACTTATCCCCGCCATCTGCCGAAATCCCTCAAAACCATCTATTCACCACAACCGCCGCCAAACTCTTGGCTTGGCGGGGATTGGATTCAGTTACCGGGAGACTTGCGGGGACAAATCCAACGGCTGCGAGAGGAAAATTTAGACGAGTTGCAATTCTGGGGAGATTCAGTAGGCGAAATTGGCGCGATCGCCTTCCTGGAGTTACATCAACTCGCCCGCTCTCAGAGGACGTTTTGGGACTTACCCCTCTCGGAAACCCCCGATGACAGGGCTATTTTGCATACGGGTCTCACCCCTAGCATTTACAGTAGCACGCTTGCCCATTTAGGTCAACCCCGATCGCCCGAAATTCTCAACTTCAAGCAACGGCTGGATTTAACCTCGGCGACAGTGATTTTTGTGACTGTTGTTTCCCCCGATGACTTAACCGTTGAATTGCGAGAAACTTGGGCTAGAATCATTGAATCTTGTCCCCAATCCGGGCTAGTTCTGTTGCTGTCGCAAAACGATGAACAGTCGAGGCTGGGGATTTCTAGCCGCGATCGCCTCAGTGAAACTTGGGCAAAATTCAGCTTATCTCGGCAACAGTTAAATATCGTCGATCGCCACGACTGGCAACAGCAACCGCTTTGGTGGGATATCGGAGACCTCTACTTAGATAGTTTTCCCGTCAACTCGCCGCAATTTGTCCAGATCGCCCTGAACAAAAATCAGGTTCCTGTCTTGTATTCCGGCAAAACTCGGCGATCGCAAAGCAGCGTGAATAGCTTTATAAACCCGATTCCCGCCGAAGCGATCGCCCACCAAGACATCGACTACATTCAACTGGCTCAAAAGTTGGCAACAGATTTAGAATTTCGTCAAGAGATTTTAAAAAAACTTAAACTCGCACAAAATCCCCGTAAACCCCGCCGGGATTCCTTGTGTTAGAATCTGCCCTAACGCCTCTCACCCCTGGATTCAGCCATGTCTCCTCAAATTTCTCTCATCCTCAACAGTTACAACGCCTCAAACTATCTCAAAGCAGCCATCGAGAGTGTTCGACAACAAACCTACCCCGATTTTGAACTCTTAATTTGGGATGATGGGTCCAGCGACGATTCCTTAGAGATTGCGCGATCGCAAGCCGCCAACGACGAGCGAGTGCGAGTTATCGCCGCCCCTCACCAAGGACGCGGCCAAGCCTTGCGCCAAGCGATCGCCGCCAGCAGCGGAGAGTATCTCAGTTGGATTGATCACGACGACATCTTAGCCCCCAACGCCCTCGAACGCACCGCCGCCATCCTAGACGAGAACCCCCAAGTGGGGATGGTTTACAGCGACTATCTCGACATCGACAGTCAAGGAACCCCCCTCGGCTTAGGTTATCGCTGTCGTATTCCCTACCGTCGCGATCGCCTCCTAACCGACTTTATCACCTTTCACTTCCGCCTCATCCGTCGAGATATCTACAACCAAGCCGGGGAAATCGATCCCGCCTTTGAATACGCCGAAGACTACGATCTCTGTTTACGGATATCAGAACTGACCGACATCTACCATCTCCGT
>CAZXWM010000094.1:0-11819 GCA_964644215.1 uncultured Phormidium sp. | reverse complement strand
GCCCCCCGACGCGGACCTGGCCCGAGTCCCGGACATCCCACCATGCGGGAGATTATCCAACGCGCTGAAGAAGAAGGCTACTCCGACGTTCACGTTGGCGTTGGCGAAGTTCCTCGCTATCGCGCCCGAGGTGATATCGCTCCCACGGAATGGCCCGAAACCGATCTCGATACCTTCATGAGTTGGATGCGGGAACTGATGACTGACGACGAAATTCGTCAGTTTCAAGAAAACCTAGACTTTGATGGCGCCGCCGATTTAGGCTTTGTCCGGGTTCGGATTAACGCCTTTGATAGCCTCGCTGGCCCGGCGATCGTTTTGCGTCTCATTGGTGCCGAAATCCTCACCCTAGAACAACTACGTTTGCCCGAAGTCTTCAAAAGTATCAGCTTAGACTATCACAAGGGACTGGTTCTGGTAACGGGGCCAACGGGTTCGGGGAAATCCACCACCATGGCGGCAATGATTGATTACATCAATCGCAACAAAGCCCATCACATCATCACCATTGAAGACCCGGTTGAATTTGTCCATAAAAGTAAAAAATCTCTAATTAAACACCGGGAAGTGGGAACTCATACCCAGAAGTTCTTTAATGCCTTAAAAGCAGCCTTGCGGGAAGATCCCGATCTGATTCTCGTCGGAGAAATTCGGGATAAGGAAACCATGAACATTGCCCTAAAGGCAGCTTCAACAGGTCACTTAGTCATGGGAACCTTGCACACCAACAGTGCCGTTAAAACCATTGAACGGGTCCTGGGGATGTTCCCTCCCGCAGAACAACCCGCCTTCCGGGTTGCCCTGGCGGAATCCTTGATCTCCATCGTTGCCCAGGGCTTATGTAAAACCACAGATGGCAAGCGAGCTGCCTTCCACGATATTCTCATTGCGACTGATGCTGTGAAAGAATATGTGATTCAAGGCAAACTCGAAGAGATTACAGATGTGATGTTACGCTCGGAGTTCGATGGCATGACCACGATGAATAAAGCCCTGTTTGGACTCTATCAAGAAGGTCGAATTACGGAAGAAATTGCCCTTGAACAATCGCCCACTCCCAATGAAATGGCACAGTTCCTACGCGGTCGCGTCTAAGGAAGTTACGGCGGCAATTTTTGGGAATAATCTTGCCAACTATCTGCCCCAAACTATGCCGGTTTTAACACCACTCAAACATGGCACATGATGTCATTGAAGATGATGTCAGTTTAGCAGCGTCTGCACTGTTTAAGGGCTTAGTCCTGTTTACACCGGGTGGGGATCTCGTCTATGCCATAGAACCCCATCATCGCGATCGCTGGCATCTACAACTCTGTGTGGCGGTTCAGGAGGCCTTAGGACTTCCCGAACCGCCACACTTTCTCGTTCCCTGCTATAGTGCCACGGTCGATCGCTATCTCAATCCTCACACGCAACAGATAGAAACCATTGCTGAAGCCATGCTCGCGGTTTGGCGTTATCGCAGCCTCCTCAATCTCCTATTTGAACTCAAAGGCACAACTTGGGAGTTGAAACCGAGTTCCCCAGAACTCTGTAACCCCCTGGCTTTAGAGAGTTATCGTCATGAGTTTCCCCAATTATGGCAAAATCATGATTTGCTGCTGCGAGTTGGTCAAAATAACGGCCAACATAGGAGCCAACATCGCCCCGATCTGGTTTTTGCCGATTCCTCAGATGCCGAAACAAGTGGGTATGTGTTCCGCCTCTTTATTCGTGGCGACAGTGCCAACACCGAGGAAACCCTACTACGCTTGCATTCCATGCTCGATCGCGCCCTAGGCCATCCCTACACCCTCAAAGTCATTGATGTCCTCAAACACCCGCAACAAACCGAACGCGATCGCGTCTCAGCCACGCCAACCCTCATTCGCGTCTGGCCGCAACCCGTACGACGAATCGTCGGTGAAATGAACGACCTTGATCGCATCTTCCAACTCGTCAATCGTTAATCCAACGTTAAGCCAACATGAATCAGATACAGCGAAGCATCAGCCCAATAAACCATCAAAACCTACCTCCCCGCCTCTCACCTCTAGCTCAACTTTTCTACAGGCAAACTATCCTGAAATCTTCCCAATTCGACAAAGTCCTCATCGCCCTCCTAACCCTTCTCCTAGGACTCATCTCCCAACCCCTTACAGCGCAAGCCTCACCCCAGTTAACCCCCCAAGCCTGTGAGCGATTACAAGTGGGCATGACTCAACCCGAACTCGATGCCATTTTAAGTGATTTAGACATCGAGCCGGAGCGAGACACAACATCTCCAGGAAATAGCCTCTTGCAGTGGATTGATGAAGACTCAGGAGCGGTATTGCTGGCGGTTGTACGCAATCAAACAGTCGCCGAACTCTCTTGCTTTGGGGTAACTCCACAGGTGGCTGACTCAAGCCAAACCCATCAACTCTGCACTCAAGCCGAGATTGGTATGACCCTCGAACAAACCCGACAAGCCTTAGGATCTCCCGGAGAACCCGTTGTCACCGATAGCAGCTTATCCCAGGGACTCCTCTGGCAATGGACGAATCCCGCTCGCCAAGAAGTGGCTGTTCTCGCCTTTTCGAGCTTTGATGTCTTATCGGGGAAAACCTGCTTTTTTAGCCAATCTGAAGAGGACACCACTCTACAACTTCCTGATTTTATCGAGGATTCTAGCCAAATTCAGATCCCCTAATCCACAAGTATCGATAGACTAAATAGACATTGTAAATCCTGCAAATAACCGATTTTATGACATCTACTCAAGGAAAACTTGCGCTCATTACCGGAGCCAGTAGCGGTATCGGTAAAGCAACTGCTCTGGCCTTCGCCCAAGCCGGGATTAACCTGGCCTTACTCAGTCGCTCCCAGGATAAACTTGAACAGGTGGCGATCGCCGCTCGCGAGTTGGGAGTCACCGCCGAAGTCTTCCCCTGCGACATGGCTGAATTAGACCAATTACGCGATCGCTTTGCCACCCTCGCCGACAAACTCGGCCGAGTCGATATCCTCGTCAACAATGCCGGAATCGGCTATATCAACTCCCTCACCGACACCTCCCTCACCGATTGGGAGCGCGTCTTCCGCCTCAACGTCACCAGTATCTTTGAGTCCACCTGCGGCATCCTCCCCCATATGCGAGCCAAAGGGGGCGGCCTCATCATTAATGTCTCCTCCATCGCCGGCAAACAAGCCTTCCCCAACTGGGGCGCGTATTCTGCCAGTAAATTTGCCATCATGGGCTTCTCCCAAACCCTAGCCGCTGAAGAAAAAGAGCATGGGATTCAGGTCACCAGCATCTGTCCAGGAGCGGTGAATACCCCCATCTGGGAAACCGAAACCATGGACAAAGCCGGGTTCGATCGCAGCCAAATGCTCACCCCAGAAGCCGTCGCTCAAACCATCCTCAACGTCGTACAACTGCCCAATGGCGCTGCGATCGACGAAATCACCGTCATGCCCAGCGGCGGTGCCTTCTAGCCCGATTTAGCCGCCAGAAATTGCCAGGCCAGTTGGGCCGCTCCCACCATCCCCGCGCGATTGCCCAACTCAGCCAAACGCAAGCTCAGTCCCTGCCGAGAACTCGGCAGAACCCGTCGCCTTAACTCCGCTTCCGTCGCTGGCAAAAACAGGGGCGCAGCGGCCGCAATCCCACCCCCGAGAACAATCATCTCGGGGGTGAGAACATAAACCAAACTCGCTAAGCCAGCCCCGAGTCGTTGCCCGTACTGTTGCCAATAGGCGATCGCCCCCCCATCCCCAGACTGCGCCTGAGCGGCTACCTGATGCGGCTCTAACCCCGTCTCGCGGCGAATCGCCTGAACCGAGGCATATTGTTCCAAAGACCCCTGATTACCGCTATTACAAGGGGGACCTTGAGGATTGAGGGTAATTAACCCCAACTCTCCCGCAGCCCCAGTCCGCCCCACAAACAGCCGTCCATCGAGAATAATCGCCCCCCCGACCCCCGTTCCCAGCGTCAAAAGAATTAGATGTTTGACCTCTCGGCCCGCCCCCAGCCAGGCCTCTCCTAACCCCGCACAGTTGGCATCATTGGCCAAAATCGTGGCCCGTCCCGTCTTTTGTTCGAGAACATCGGCCACCGGGACATCCTGCCAACCCTGTAAATTAATCGCTACCCGAGCGATACGCCCCCTAGCATCCGTCGGCCCGGGAGTTCCTAGCCCCAGGGCCAGACTTTTGCCTTGAGGGTCCAGATTCCTCACCGCCGCCGCAATCACCTCTAACACCGCCTCGGGGGTCGCCGGTTGCGGCGTGGCCACCTGCAACTGCTGTAAACAGGTTCCCTCGCGGCTAAACTGTCCGAGTTTAATGGCGGTTCCACCAAGATCGATGCCAATGACGCTAGGCTGCATAGGAAATCTAGGACGAGGAAGGATGGTTAATCCGGTTCATCTTGGGGCGGTTCCCAGCCGTTGAGGGCTTCGCGGAAACCAAGAACCACCACCAAGTTCGAGAGCGTTAGGAAAAATTCAGCACTGCCATGCAGCCAGTCAATGTTGGCAAGGCTTTCGCCATACTCAACTTGGGCGTAGATGCCAGCGGGAATCGTCACAATCACGAATAACAGTAACAGGTAAAAACCAATTAGGGCTAAACGCGGCGTTTCGGGCGATCGCGTCAGGAAGTAAAGAAAGCCCAAATAGGGAAACAGCGAAACAGCGAACAGCATATCCTTGAGTGTCATAACCGACAAACCCCTAGTGTCTTCTGTATTACGGGCTACAGACATCGAAAAAATGTCCCGCTTACCCCGAAACCTAACATGGATTTCCCCCAAGGCGATCGCCCCCGTTCACAAAATTGCCACGACCCCTGCCTAGTCGTTGTTACAGCCATTCTAATTTTGCTTTCTCATAATCAGTCTGGATTTGTGTTAGGTTTTGGGATAGGATCAAAACTGTTAAGTTTCATTGCCGCCAACAGCGAGGCTAAAGCAGCCTGCTGGCGGAGAGCCGAGGTCTCTCTCGGCTGGGAATAACAAAAGGTCTTGACTGCCGCCATGTCTAACGGCAGAGTTCAACAAAAGACCGTAACAGAAGACATTAGAGGAGAAACATCAATGGCATTCACGCTTCCTGAACTACCCTACGCCAAAGACGCACTCGCGCCCCATATCTCAGCGCAAACCCTAGAATTCCACCATGGCAAACACCATGCTGGATACGTCAAAAAACTCAACGCCGCCATCGAAGGCAGCGACCTTGAGGGCAAATCCCTAGAAGATATCATTAAAGCCACCGCCGGCAATCCCGAAAAATCCGGTGTGTTCAACAACGCCGCCCAGGTCTGGAACCACAGCTTCTACTGGCAATGTATGAAACCCGGTGGCGGTGGTCAACCCAGCGGTGCTTTAGCCGAAAAAATCAACGCTCAGTTTGGCAGCTTTGACAAACTGGTTGCTGAACTCAAAGCCGCCGGTGGCGGTCAGTTCGGCAGTGGTTGGGCTTGGTTAGTCCAAGATGGCGACAGCCTCAAAGTCGTGAAAACCCTCAACGCCGAGAACCCCGTCACACAAGGACTCAAACCCTTGTTGACCATCGACGTATGGGAACACGCCTACTATCTCGACTACCAAAACAAACGTCCCGACTACCTCGACACCTTCCTCAGCAGCTTGGTCAACTGGGACTTCGTGGCCAGCCAAATGAGCTAGGTCTGATGAGCTAGATTGAGGACAGACAAGTCCAAGACAACTCATTTCAATCCCTAAGCATCTCAGCCACGCCTCGCGTGGCTGTTTTTTTGCCCCTCTCCCGTTAAGCTGAAGTTAAACTCACCGAGATAGCATTGATGGATAGTCACGACCTGGCACAATATATTGAGGCGATCGATGGGATACAAAAACCCTGGCTTTTGGCCCAACTGCGTCTCAAAAAGCTGCAAGAACGGCGTTCTAGCCTGTCCCAGTCCGATTATGTCGCCGAACTGTCACAGATCCAAGCGGAGTTAGCCCAACTCGGCGATTGGTGGGTTGGTCGAGAAGATGAGGTCTTTCGACAAGGCCGTTAATCCCAGCCACCCATCCTCAGCTAACCCAGTCCTCGTAGTCTCTCCCCCAAACCCTCGACATGGCTAAGACCAAGAAACCCGCCCCCGAGTCCTCCAGCAAGGCCCTCAAATCGACCTCCGCTGACAGCGATCGCCTCAGAGAACCCAAAAACTACTTTAACCGCGAGTTAAGCTGGCTCGAATTTAACTATCGGGTTCTCTACGAAGCCCTCGACGATCGCACCCCCCTCCTCGAACGCCTCAAATTCATGGCGATTGTCAGCATGAACCTCGATGAATTCTTTATGGTTCGCGTGGCCGGACTCAAACAACAAGTCAAAGCCGAAGTTCGTAAACTCACCCCCGACGGTCGCAGTCCTCAACAGCAACTCAACGATATCAGCGATCGCCTCCATCCCATCTTTGCCGAACAACACCAGCATTTCCAAACCATTCTCCGGCCTCAACTGGCCGCTCATGGAATTTACCTCCTCGACTACATCGACCTCAACGCGAAGGTCGTGCTGGCCGAGCCGGACGCCACCCTGCGCCGCGGCGTCGCGGCGGGGACCTGGCCGGAAGACCTGGCCGCGCTGCGGATGTACGACCTGCCTACAAACCTACTTCGAGGACAAAATTTTCCCCGTCCTCACCCCCCTCGCCGTAGACCCCGGCCACCCCTTCCCCTTCATCTCCAACCTCAGCCTCAACCTAGCCGTCGTGGTCAAAGATCCCGAAATTGACCAAGAACATTTCGCCCGCGTCAAAGTCCCCAAAGTCCTACCCCGCTTCATCGAACTCCCCGGGCCGAAGAATCCTGACAGCAACCATCACGGCCGGCACTGGGTTGGTGTCCCCCTCGAACAAGTCATCGCCCACAACCTAGAAGCCCTCTTTCCGGGGATGAATATCCAGGAATACCACCCCTTCCGCATCACCCGCAACGCTGATATCGCCGTCGAAGAAGACGAAGCCGATGACCTACTGCTGGCGATCGAACAAGAACTCCGAAAACGACGCTGGGGCGGTTCTGTCGTCCGTATGGAAGTTCCCTCAACCCTCTCCCCAGAAGTGCGGGATATGTTAATGCGAGAACTCTCCCTCGCCCCCGAAGATGTCTACGAGGTCGAAGGACTGCTCGGATTGGGTGATTTAATGTCCTTTATGGGACTTCCCCTACCCGAACTTAAAGATACTCCCTGGACTCCGGTGATTCCCGCTCGCTTCCGCCAGTTTAGCGACATTGATTTTAACCTCAATCAAACCGGTGGCGACGGAGAACATGACCTATTTAGCGAAATTCGTGAACGGGGCGATGTCTTGTTTCATCACCCGTATCACTCCTTTACCGCTACGGTGCAACACTTTATCACCACCGCCGCCCATGACCCTGATGTGTTGGCCATCAAAATGACGCTCTATCGCACCTCAGGGGATTCACCGATTATTCATTCCCTGATTGAGGCCGCCGAAAATGGCAAACAAGTTGCCGTTTTGGTTGAACTAAAAGCTCGATTTGATGAAGAAAATAACATTATTTGGGCTAAGAAATTAGAGCAAGCTGGTGTTCACGTTGTCTATGGTTTAGTGGGCTTAAAAACCCACACAAAAATCTCCATGGTGGTTCGTCAAGAAAAGCACCATATTCGTCGTTACGTCCACATTGGCACCGGAAACTACAACCCCAAAACCGCAAAACTTTACACGGATTTGGGGATTATTACCTGCAACGATGAAATTGGGGCCGACTTGACGGATCTATTTAACCATCTCACCGGTTATTCTCGGCAACGCTCCTATCGCAAACTGCTCGTGGCTCCGGTGAATATGCGCGAACGGATGGAAGGCTTTATTCGTCAGGAGATCGACCATGCCCAAAACGGGGGTAGCGGACGGATTGTCGCCAAAATGAACGCTCTGGTTGATCCCAAACTCATCGCCTCACTCTATGAAGCCTCTCAGGCGGGAGTAGAGATTGACTTGATTGTACGAGGCATTTGTTGTCTACGTCCGGGGATGAAAGGCTTAAGCGAGAATATCCGCGTCATTAGTATCATTGGGCGCTTTTTGGAACATTCGCGCATCTTTTACTTCTATAATGAGGGGCAAGAACGGGTATTTATTGGTAGTGCGGACTGGATGCCTCGTAATCTCAACCGCCGGGTTGAGGCTGTGGTTCCGGTTCAAGATCCCACCATCGCCAAGGATTTGCAAGAAATCTTGGGGATTATGCTCTCGGATAATCGCCAGGCTTGGCAGTTACAATCTGATGGCTCTTATGTTCAACGTCGTCCGAGTGACGATGCGATCGCACAAGGCTCTCACGAAATTTTAATGCAGATGGCGATGCAATAAAGCCCGCAGATAACGCCCCATGGGGAATACTAGAGAGGGAGGCGGCGGATGGGCTATGGAGACGCAGATCGCGACGGCTTGAGATGACAATTCAGTTCGGACGAGAGATTTGTGGTGATCTAGAACAAGCTCAACAACGAGAGTGGCTAGTTACCAATGGTATCGGTGGCTATGGTTGTGGAACCGTAGCGGGGTTACTGACACGTCAGTATCACGGTCTTTTGATCGCGGCCCTCGAACCTCCCTGTCGCCGTCGCTTGCGGGTGGTTAAACTTGATGAAACGGTGCAGTTGGGGGGAAAGTCCTATCCTCTGTATACCAATCGTTGGGCTGATGGGACGGTGGCGCCGCGAGGCTATTATTATCTGGAGCAGTTTCGCCTGGAGGGCCGTACCCCGATTTGGCGCTACGCTTGTGGCGAGGCTCGCCTGGAAAAATCTATTTGGATGGAGTGGGGGCGTAATACGACCTATATCCGCTATCATCTGCGTCAGGGGGGGCGATCGCTGAACCTCTCGATTAAAGCCTTAGTCAACGATCGCAGTCATCATGGTGGTATTACCGGGGAAAATTGGGAGATTGTAGCTTGTCCCCAAGGCGTTAAACTCTCCTGTGAGGGGGGAAATCCCTGCTATATTCTGAGCGATCGCGGCCGAGTGAGTGAAAGCTACAACTGGTATGCTGGCTTTGACTTGGCCCTAGAACGCGATCGCCACACCGGCGACTGTGAAGATCATCTCCACGGTGCCAGCCTCAAAGCCAACCTAGACCCCGGAGACTCCTTCACCGTAGCGGTCAGTACCGACCCGCTCTCGGAGTTCGACGCCGCCGCCGCCTGGGAACGCTATCAGGCCCGAGAGCAGCAGTTGCTAACCACCTGGAGAACAACCCAACCCCCCCATTCTCAGGAGACGGCTCCCCCTTGGATTCAACAGTTGGTCTTAGCCGCTGATAGCTTCTTGGTGACTCGCCAACCCCTGTACATTAACCCCAACGGTTGGGAAACAACGGTCTTAACCGGATATCCCTGGTTTGGGGATTGGGGTCGCTATACGATGATGAGTTTACCGGGATTGACCTTAGCCACCGGTCGTCCTGAGTTGATGCGATCGGTTTTAACCACCTCGGCTCGCTATTTTAAAAACGGTGTCCTCCCCAATGTCTTCCCCGATGACGGGGGACAACCGGCTTATAACACCGTCGATGCCAGCCTTTGGTATATCGAAGCCGTGCGCTTATATTTTAAAAGTAGCGGCGATCTCTCCTTTCTCAAACAAATCTATCCCACGCTAGTTGAGGTGATTGAGGCCTATCGTTGCGGCCTCACTCCCGGAATTGCACTCGATCGCCAAGATGGTTTATTAGAGTCGGCGGCCCAACTGACCTGGATGGATGCCAAAGTCGGTGACGAGGTGATGACCCCTCGCCAGGGAAAAGCCATTGAAGTCAATGCACTTTGGTATAACGCCGTCGTGGCGATGACTCAATTTGCCGAAGCCCTCGGACACCGATCTAAGGCCTATCATGCCCTAGGGCGGCAAATTCAAGCCGGATTTCAACGGTTTTGGAACTCCAGTCTCGGCTATTGTTACGATGTTCTCGATGGGCCTGAGGGGGATGAGAGCAAACTACGGCCCAATCAACTCTTGGCGGTCTATCTTCCGGGGCCGTTGTTCTCTCTGGAGCGTCAAGGCGCTATTCTGGAGGTCTGTCGTCGCTCCTTGTTGACCTCCTATGGCCTGCGATCGCTCTGTCCTGACGACTTACAATATGTGGGAATCTATGGTGGAGATTTAACTCAGCGCGATCGCGTCTATCATCAGGGAACCGCTTGGGCCTGGTGGCTAGGAATTTACAGTTTAGCCCATTACCGACTCTATCAGAACCGGTCCGAAGCCCTCAGTTTCCTGACTCCCTTAGCCGACCATCTTCAGACGGCGGGGTTAGGGCAAATCAGTGAAATTTTCGATGGGGATGAACCCATGTTGCCCCGAGGCTGTATTGCCCACGGGGCAGCCGTTGCCTCAACTTTGTGGGCCTGGCGGGCCATCGCCGAGTCGAGTTCAATCTCCCTAGCTGACCGTTGAAACAGCATAAGCAACCGCAATAATACCAGCAACGAACAAGGCCGCTAACGCACCAAGAACGGCATAATTGCGCTTTTCTTCACGGGTGGGGGGTTTGGCTTCGTACATTTTGGGTTCGACAGCGTAGTTATTGAGCCGTCCACCCTCTTCATCAACGTAAGGCATAAATAAATTGTCCTAATATCAGTTTTGTCAACAAACACCACTATAGCGCTATCAATGCCAACAGTCACGGAAGCATAGGCAAAGAGAAGTAAAAGGTACTACCTTGGCCGAGTTGGCTTTCGACGCGAATGGTTCCGCCGTGGAGTTCCACCAAGCGTCGTGTAATGGCTAAGCCAATCCCCGTTCCCCCCGAATGTCGCGATCGCGATCGCTCGGCCCGCCAGAAGCGATCGAACACATAGGGAACATCCTCCGCCGCAATCCCAATCCCCGTATCACTCACCGCCGTCCAAACATAGGAGTCCTCGCACCAGGCTTTCACAGAAATCGTACCATAGTCTGAATATCGCACCGCATTTCCCAACAGATTCATCAAAACCTGTTCAATGCGATCGTAATCCGCAAACACATTCGGCAAATCATCTGGACAGTCTAACGCTAAGGTCAGTTCATCAATGAGTTGCTCCGATAAACGACCAATCAACCCATCTAAGAGGCCACATAAACATAGGGGTCTGGGGTTAATGGTCAAATAGCCCGCTTCAGCTTTCGAGAGTTCCTGTAAATCATTCACTAATCGCTCCAGACGACGAGTTTCTCGTGCCAACTTATCATAGGTTGCGGGAGTCGGATCGAGTCGTCCATCGGCGAGTTCTTCTAAGTAACCGCGCATCACCGTCAGCGGGGTTCGTAATTCATGAGTCATGTCACTAATGAGTTCACGACGACGATGTTCAATCTCTCGAATACTGTCGGCCATGCGATTAAAACTGAGACTCAGTTGATAAAATTCAGGGATTTCACTCATCGGCATTCGTTCATCAAAATCCCCAGCAGCAAAGCGTTGCGTAATTTGTCGCATCCGTCGCAGCGGTAGAGTAATCCGCCGCGATAGCCAATAACTTAATAGTCCCGCTGCTGATGCTCCACTAATCACCGACCAAAAGGTGCTACGATTCCAGGTAATTTCAAAACCTTTAACAATATAGGTTTTTACGGAACGAACACTGAAAAACTCAGTGCTTTCCATTTGTTCAAGTTGAATAATAAATTGTCGAGGTGAGTAAATTTTGCTAATCAAAATAAAACTAGCCAAACCAACCAGCATAACTAGCAAATGTGATAAAAATAAGCGTATTTTAACGTCAACTTTCATAGATATTATTAACAATAAATCCAATCAACCCGCCCCCCCTATCCCCCTCTTGCCCCTTGCCTTTTGCC
>CAZXWM010000093.1:2798-11878 GCA_964644215.1 uncultured Phormidium sp. | reverse complement strand
TTGACATCCTCCCACGCTAATTCAAAGAATATAGCGTGGGATTCCCACCATCACTGATGGGGTTTCCTCTTTCTACGACTCGGCTTACCTTGAGGAGTTTCCCCACCAAGGCAGAGGTCGATATCTCCAGAGGCGCGAATTCCCGTATGCCCTACGGTACTTACTTTTTAGCGGAATAGATAATTCCTACTAGGTGTGACACTTTCAAGTCCTCATAAGCTACCAAGTCGTTAGACGGGTTGACGCACGATACCATCTTAATGGCAAAGTTTTTACGCTGCCTACTTACCTTGAAGTGTCTCCCTATTATACTACAGTTGTTGCCGCGATTCATCTCAACGTTGAATCAAAGATTACAACGTGAGCCTTCTCGCGGGGGTAGGTAAAGGGGGTCAAAACACCTCTGCTGCCAAACGCCAGGCTGCCCGTGAAAATGGCAAAAAAGGCGGCCGCCCGAAGAAAGCGAAATCCTCAAAGTCCTAAATGGTCACAGCCGGTGTCATCGTTCCCGCCATGACAGCGGCTTTGGCCGTAGTACGAAAGCAACCAAAGTCCTTATGCACTTTTGCGATCGCATCCCCTCTATCGAGTCTCCAACTCGGACTGAGACAAACGCATCCGGGCAAAGAGATCATTAAAATGTTCAACCCGAGCATTCATCAGCCCGCGCGCCCGCAACGCCGCCACTCGCGCCTCAGCCTCATCTCGCTGACGATACCAACCCGCATCCATATAAGGACCCCGACGATCATCATAGAAGCGCAACGCCTGGGGCCGCAGTCCCGGTAAGTTATCGAGACGGGCGATCGCACTGCGAACCCGATTCATTTCTCCGAGTCGGGAGCGATTTGGACGAAAGGGAACCACCACCACATAGCGATGGCCCGCAAACAAACGCTCTAAGGTTCGTTCCGTGGCGATCCCAGTCGCCGGTAGATTATTATCTCGCTGATAGGCCCGGACGGCCCCTTCCGTGATCGAACCATAAAACCCCGTTGGCGAGCCAGCAAAATAAGTGTCTCCTTGAGGGCGTCGCGTTTGGGACAACACCCGTTGCAACTCATGCACCTCAAAGCCTCTATCTCCCTGAGTGAGTTCTATGCGAGCCTCAGGCGGGCGGATACGACCTTCGAGGACTCCCGATAAAATCAACGCCGTGCGGCGATCGAGTTCTCCCAACACCGGCGCATCAATCCCATAGCGGCGCTGAAATTCCCGTACCGCCGCCGCCGTTTGATTGCCATAAATGCCATCTTCTTGAACCGGTCCTAAACCGATCTCATTGAGGGCGGCCTGTAACTCCGCCACAATATCCGGTTCATCACCAGGTTTGAGAACCGGATCTCCAAACGACAACCAGCGATTGGATGAAAACAATCCCCCAGAGACTGGCTCCCCAAACAAGGCTCGTCGCGTCGCTGCATCGACGATTCCATTCACCGGGAGTCCCGCATCTTCCTGGAACTCCGCTACCGCTGTCCGGGTTTCTCGACCAAACAAGCCACTGACGGGTTCTGTGAAGTAACCAAATTCTGTTAGCAACAGTTGCACTTCGGCTACATCCTCCCCAGTATCGGCGAATTGCAGAACCCTTGTGGCTTGGGCTAGGGTTTGGGCCGTGCTTTGGGCGATCGCCCTCTCCGACTTGTCTAGGGTTGGCACTGACGCTCGTACAATCTCAGACGAGCCAGTTCCCCCCCAAACCATTAAACTCATCAGGACTATAACCGTTGGCCCCGGTATCGAAGAGAACCGGTGACTCAGCAGAGGAAAGTGAGACATGGTGGTTTGAGGTGACACGCCGAGAACGCTGTAGGGGAAAATCTTAGGACAAAAGCAAAGTATAAAAGATGTCAGACCCTAGATCCAGATGACGAACTCGTCGTCTGCGAAGATCCAGAATTTGACATCTTTACTATCCTAGCAAGGTTGATCGAGCCAGATTGAGCGCGATCGCCCATCCCCGAGACGACACCCCGAGCCTACACCACACCGAGGCGATCGAGAACCAGCGCCAAAGCCGCCGCAAAAAGGGTAATCCCCAACGCCAGCCAGGGACTTTGACCTTGACTAACAGCAAAGGAAGTGGCCACGCCCGCTCCCAACGCTGCTGTCACAGCTGCCACGAGGGGATCTTGTTTCGTGTCTTTGTTATACATAATTCTGAATGATTAAAACGCCGCTTACAACCGAGGCGCCGTTGAGACGGCTAACCATGGATTTAACGGTATCATCCACCTTTGCCAAATCTGGCTCTACCGCCCCAAATCGCAATCAAGCTTTAGATTAAGATACGTTTGTTCATACTTTCGCTAGACGATTAGAGAGGGCCGCATTCGGTAAAGCTTAGGTTAAGCCTATGTTAACCTCCGCTTAAACTCCCCATTTCGGAAGATGTCCTGGTGACTCAGGTTGCCTAAACTGGAATTAGTGCAGATACAACCAATGAATAAATTATCCATATGATTTTCACTAAGCTCCGAACCCCCAAACACATCATGATTGCAGGACTCTCGGGGATTTGGCTGGGGTCAATGGCCCTGGGCGGTATGGCCCGAGCTGTTGAAGTCGGTGATGGGAGTCACCGATTTGAGCATCCACCGGCATTAGAGAATATCAGCAGCAGTTCCCACGAAACGGGCAATTGGCATGACACCCATTTCTTTACCATTCGCCTACCTAAAGACGCGGGGGAACCCTTAGCCCGAGTTGATATCGAATTACAAGCCCCCGAAATGTCCCCCGAAAGGTCCTTGGAGTATCAAACCAATGACAGTGAGAGTTTTCTGGGAACCCAGGACAATCCCGGTGACTCCATTGACCTGGCTTCAGTCTCCCAGAACCCGAATGATGGAGTAGTGAGCGTCGTTTTTGACACCCCTATATCCCCTGGAGAAACCGTCACCCTGGCCCTGAGTCCTGAGCGCAACCCCAGAATGCCGGGCCTGTATGATTTTAGTGTCACGGCCTATGCCGACGAAGATGTCCAGACTGGACAAGTGATTGGCCTAGACCGCTTGCGTCTTTATGGTGACTAGGCCCTCAGTCCTATGAGTCTTTTATCCCATCGTCATCTTCTAGCGAGGCGATCGCCCCCATTCCCATTCCGGAGGCGATCGCCTATAATGATAGTTTGGTGTCTTGCACAGAAGCAGAGAACAATTTTTTCATGGCTAAGAAAAGCTCCATCGAGCGTCATAAGAAGCGCAAACAACTTGTTGAAAAATACGCCGAACAGCGTGCCGAACTGAAAGAGCAGTTCCGTACCGCGCCCACCCAGCGGCAGAAAATGGAAATTCATCGGCAAATCCAACAGCTCCCACGCAACAGCTCCCGCACTCGGGTTCGTAACCGTTGCTGGGCCACCGGTCGTCCTCGGGGTTACTACCGGGACTTTGGTCTCTGTCGCAACCAACTGCGGGAAATGGCCCACGAAGGACTCCTTCCCGGACTTGTCAAGTCCAGTTGGTAATTCTTTACAATCGAGATAGGGGTGACGCTGGCGTTGATGTCGTCGGCCGTACCCCTGTTTTTTTGGCTGTTTTTGGCGATTTGGCCTCAAATCTTGGCCAGTCTAGCCATCGAGACTCACGAACCGCAACAGCGATCGACTCCTAAGCTATCGAGAAGGAGATCACTGACGGCGTTGGCGATCGCAAACTCCCCAAAAAAGCTTTCCGAGAAATCAAACGACTGCATTTCCGTCACAATCGCCAACACCAACGATCCCACATCATTTTCCCCCTCAATACGCTGTCGCACATATACACGAGTGGCTCGTTCAGCAATCTCACCATTGACCGCTTCGGGAATAAACTCCTCATCGAGCCAGCGGTGTAGACTATCTTTGAGCCACCGCCCTTCCTGGGTGGGATTTTCCACGGGTGGCAAGGTTACAGGTCGGATGGGTTGGGGGGTTGGAGAATCTGATACCATTTTGTAAACTTGTGTGACGAGTTAACCTAGACTTCGGGTAGTCTTTTTGAGTCGTTTGCCAGACATCATTTGCACCATTGTAGCGCCTTTGTCCTGGCCCCCCTATCCCCATTTGACCGAAATCCTAGCTGTTGTCTGTCAAAACAGCAATGAACACTGATTTAACCCATATTATTCAAGGCTACTCCCAAGGGTATTTCCTCATGACCAACGATGACGACGATGACGACGTTGCCGGAAGTCTCGGCTGGTATTGCAGCAACGAACGCACCCTAATTCCCCTGGATTCTCGTTTCCGCTATCCCAAATCCCTACGACGAGTTCTCAACCAGGAACGCTTCAGCGTCGCCATTAACCGAGACTTTCGGGCCGTCGTCGAAGGCTGCGCGAACCGAGAAACCACCTGGATTTCCCCGGAACTGAAAGAGATTTATCTGGCCCTTCGTAAAGTCGGCTGGGCTCATAGTTTTGAAACCTGGCGAGGCGATCGCCTCGCCGGTGGCATCCTCGGGATTGCGATCGGTGCCGCCTTTATTGGCGAATCCATGTTTTTTAACATTTCCGATGGCTCAAAAGTGGCTATGGTGAAATTAGTCGAGCATTTGCGTCAACGGGACTTTGACCTATTCGACGCACAACTGATGAATCCTCATCTCTCTCGTTTTGGCGCTCATATTATTGATGATCCTGAGTATAAATTACTACTGCGTCGTGCCATTCTCCGTCCCCGTAAGTTTGTTGACTAATGATTATAAGTCGATGCTGTCCATGAGCTGATTGCTTAAGGCGATCGCCCCAAGCTGATCCACATAAGCCAGCCTGAGAACCCTAGCCACCGCCGCCTCATCCAAACTCCCCAACTGCTTCGGGTTCGGGGCTAGACTTTGATTTAAATCTCCAGGCTCAAACTTATCTAAACGATTACCATACTGACGTTGATTGAGTTTAACCAGCTTTTGCCCGAGATCACTAATCAAATAGACAAAAATTTGGTCAAGCCAATTCATCCCCCACAGATTTGGATAAAACCCATGAAAACAGGTCAAATTTAGGGCATCCGAAAAATTACGAATTACCTTGAAACGCCCTCGATAAAAGACCCCCACTAACAAAGGAGCCGGTTGGCGTGTTTCCAATTTATACCAAGGATGCCGCCGTTTCGTTAAATACCGCTGATGATACTGATGGCGTTCCCCAAACTCAACATAGGCTTTTACTTCAGGACAGCTCGTCGTTAGAACATTTAAACAATAGACAGCCTGATCCGATTCAACCAACCGATAAAACCCATCATTGGTTAAAATTAATTCCTGGAGTTGATGGCTTTTCGTAACACAAGGAGAATAAGAGTCTTTCGCTAACTTAAGCTCTTGAATCCGAGAAGGTTTCAGAACAAAAAAAGCATTTGCCCCTGTAGCAATCCCCCGTTTAAACGCACCATAATTAGATAACGAACAAAATCCCTCTGGACGACTCTGACTCTCCTGATGAGACTCCAGAAGCGGCGACCATTTTTGCTGCGGGGGTAACTGAGCCGCTGAACGTTGGCCGCAGTCAAGCTGGCTTAAATCCTCAATCTCGTTGAGTTTTCTCTGACTTGCAATCTGACTTAATTTAATCAACTCATCCTGCTCATTATTTTCACATAACAAAAGACAAATTGTTGTTAGAGCATCAGGGAATAAATCTCGTTCATTTTTAATTAAAACAATCTGCTTAAGGAGATGGGTGTCTAGTAATTTTTGTTTAACAGGAGTTCCATACCCGGCATTAAAAAACTCAAATGGCATCAGAAAAGCCAGGCGACCTCCCGGATTGAGTTCAGCCAAAGACTTCATGAGAAACAGGGAAGCTAGATTGGAATGTCCCAGTAGTTTATACCCCAATTTCAACTCTAGCTTCGCCAAAATAGACGGTCGATTCGCGAATTTTTGAAACCTCATATAAGGAGGATTACAAATAATAGCATCTACCCCAGTTATCTCGGCATCCAGATAATCTTCATTCAGAAGATTTAGATCTGAGTTAGCCACAAAATCCTGACAATAGGAGACAATTAAAGGGTCAATCTCGTAGCCAAGGAACTGTGGAGACAATCCGGGAGTCTGAGCCTGATTTAGAGTCAAAAACTCTCGGTAAAAGATACCCAGACCGAAAGCCGGATCTAAGATAAGCTGCGGTTGCGGCTGAATCGCCCATTGCACCATTAGTTTCGCCAACGCTGGAGGAGTAAAGAATTGCCCATAGGTTTGGCGATGTTGGGCTGAGGTATTTAAAAAGTATTGGCTGGAGAGACGGGCATTGCCCATTCGTTAAAACAGTTTGCTAAACTGACTAATGTGAATTCAATAACTAGGGTTCTTCATCAACAACTAATTTTCCCTGACTAAGTAGTTTACGGATATCTAAAATCGTCAGGGCTGTTGCTCCATAGAGAATTGTACCTTGTAAGTACTCATCGGAACTCGCTCGAATGGCCGTGGGCATCGGTGAGATTTGAGTGGGATCGACGGGGGTGACATCGAAGACTTCATCGACGGTAATCCCCACCACCATATCCTCAACTTGTACCACCACCGCTCGTTGGCTTGAGGTTTGGCTGGGAGCTTCATCCGATAACGTCGGCTGAAGGTTGAGAAAGTCATTAATACGGACTAAGGTGAGGATTTCACCCCGTAGATTCATATTCCCCACCACATGGGGGGGACAGCAGGGGATGGGTGTCAGGTTACGCAAATCTGTAAACTCACGCACAAGCTGTAAGTCAATGCCAAAATACTCCCCTTCTAATGCCACCACAGCTAAGGATAAAACTTGTTTTAAGTCGGCGGTTTCAGTAGGAATGCGTAAGCTGTTGGCCCGTTGACGGAAGATATCTTGTTCTTCAAGGGTAGCCTCGGGGCAAAATTGAATCTGATCGGGTTCAGCTTCGGCCGATTCAAACCCCTGAACCGACTCATCTGCTAAGTCTTCGTCTTGGGGAAGTTGTTGACGGACTTCGCGGAGAATGGCTTGTTCATCGAGTAGGGCGACCAACTGATTTTCAAATTCAACAACTCCTTTTAAAAAATGTTGGTGGCGTTGCAGATGTTGGGCTGGCAAATTGGCGGATTCAGCGGTTGATAACTTTGGGGTCTCTGAAGACTCGTCAGCGTTCTGATAGGCAAATTTATGCGTGATATTCTCGGGAGCAATCTGGACAATTTCTCGGACATGATTGACGAGGAAGGTTAAAATTGTCTCCCCTTGGTTAATCGTAATTAAACTGTCGCTTAACTGATAGCGCTGGCGACGATGTCCTAACCGACGGGGGAGATCGAACACTGGAACAATGGTTCCACGCAGGTTAAACATTCCCACGATATCTCGGGGAGCTTCAGCGATAGGAGTCAGTTCGGGGAGAAAAAACACTTCCTCGACGACAGTGGCGTGAATGGCATAATGGTTGCGGTTAATGTCAAATAATAAATAGGGAGACAAATCCATAAGGGTCACAAATTCAGGATAGCCTGCTCGGTGGAGTTAACAGATGTTGAGTTGTTGTAACAGGTCGCCAGCGGTGAGTTGTGAGTCAACGTCCATGGGAGTGTTGGGGGGAAGCGATCGCAGAATTTGGATGGCGCTTCCTTCCATATGATCCGCTCGTCGAGTATCGCCTTCGAGGCGATAAATTTGGGCGAGTTCCAAGTACGCTAACGGCATTTTGGGGGCAAGATAGACAATTTTCTTTAAAATGCGTTTAGCACGGTTAATGTTGCCTTGAGCCTCATAGAGATGTGCCAGGAGATAATGGGGCGCGATCGCCAACGAATCGATTTCGAGAGCCTGTAAGCAATAATAAACCGCTTTTTGGTACTCTCCCAAATTGGCATAGGCCCGAGCAATCAGTAAATAGGCCTCGATATGACGGGGGTGGTCTGAGAGAGTCCTCTCAGCGCAGTGAATCGCTTTGTGATAAGCCGAGGTGCGAAAAAGGCGTAGAGCATCTTGCCACTGGGGATGACTCGTTTCAGAAGTGGGCCGGGGTACTGAGATGGGAACCACCGGGGAAGAGTGGGAAGCGACGGGGAGCGGTCCGGTTTTGAAGCTAGAGTGTTTGCTAGAGTTCGGGAGAATCGGTAGCGGTGTGGGAGTGGGGGGCGATTGACAACTTGACACCGTCGTCGTTTTGGAGGGACTGTTGAGAATACGGTTGCGTTCGAGGCGATCGCAGCGTTGATAGACCACCGATTGAGGAAACAACTGGCTATGAAACTGATGATGGCCCGCGCCTTGGAGTTCAGCATGAGCCGCAATTAGATAGCCCCCTAAGCCGAGACTGTGATAGAACTTGTCCAACACTCGTTCGATGGACGCGCGATCAAAGTAGATAAAGACATTACGACAGAGAATTAAATCGAGCTCATAAAGGTTCAGATTAGCATCCGGTAACGGATCACTGACGAGATTGACCCGGTTGAACCTCACCAAGCGACGAATCTCGGGGTTGAGGATATAGCGATCGCCCTGTTGGCGGAAATACCGAGTCTTAATCGACGCTTCCACCTGACGAAAAGACCAAGCACTATATTCACCCCGTTTAGCTTGGGCTAAGCTTTCATCATTGATATCACTGCCGATGATCTGTAAATCCCAGCGATCGCGATCATTGAGCAGTTCCCACAAAACCATCGCCAGAGAATAAGGTTCCTCTCCCGACGCACAGGCCGCACTCCAAATTTTTAACCGAGGACGTTCTCCCGTTTGGGCCGCGATATTGCGTTGTTTGACCAAAATTTCTGGCAGCAGACGCGATCGCAACAACTCAAACTGACCGCGATCGCGAAAAAAATAACTTTCCGTCACCACCAAACGCCGAATCAGAAGCGTCCATTCCCGGCGACTCGCCGTCGTCTGGCTATCCACCGTTAAGGGATTCTCCACCGCACAACACAGCAAATCGTAATAAGGCGACGGAGAGGAAAATCCCAACGTCGTTAGCCGTTGCTCTAATTTTTTGCACAAATTACCCTCGTCTTGGGGACGCATCAGCAACCCCGTATGACGTGCAATCAACTTAGAAAAACGTTGAACCCAGTCAGCGTCAAACATTCAGAACTTTTTGAATAAGCCAATGACTCGGGGCAAACCTCCCGAGACTCGCT
>CAZXWM010000093.1:0-2788 GCA_964644215.1 uncultured Phormidium sp. | reverse complement strand
GTACCACAGCTCAAAACGGCGCTCAGGAAATGTGGCCCCTTTTAAGCCTAACCTAGATTTCGCCCCTTATCCCGCCTACAAGCCCAGCGAGCGAACGAACAACGCTATGATAGAAGCGGAAAGTTAAGTTCTATTAAGAAAATTGACTGCGACGTTCGAGTATCCCGATCGCGCCGATGCCTACCGAACTTGGAACGCCCTTGATCTGATTTGGCATGGGGGAGAAGACGCGGTTCGCAATGGCTTACCCCACCAACAACTGGCCCCCGCCTGGCAAATGCTGCTCCTTGGCGACGGCTCCCCCACCCGTCACCTACGACTGCTCACCGGAGAACCCACAGAAGTCGATGTCATCGATATGTCCGCCATTGGGACCCATGGCGACGGCGCTCCCGACCTCATCCAAGCCGTCCCTAGTCCCCGACTGCGACGACAAGTTTGGCTACGTACCGCCTCCGGGCAACGACTGGCCTACGCCACCTCCTGGTGGGAAGCCAGCCACATCGACGACTACCTGCAAAACCGCTCCCTCCCCATCTGGGAAAACCTCTCCCGCATTCATGCCGAACTCTATCGCGACGTGCGAGGTATCTATTACGGGCATTCCCAGCCCTTAGAACAGGCGTTTAACCAGTCTGGACCCTTTTGGGGTCGTCACTACCTGTTTTGGCATCACGGACAACCCCTGACGCTGATCTATGAAGTCTTTTCCCCCTACCTCCAGAACTACTTAGGGCCGATGTAGGGAGGCAAGAGCTCATGTGGCAAGAGCTCATGTGGCAGTAGGGGCGTACCTTGGTCGGTGAGCGATCGCCGAACCGGGGTCGCCCTCTTCCGGCTAGGTGGCTGCCAACAATTGCCGTAAATGAGACTCAGCCGCCGCCAGTTCTCCCTCCGTCGGTTCCGTTTGCTGCCAAGTCTGGCGTTGGTGTAATAAATCGCACCAGCCTTGTAACTGTGGGAACTTCGGCAGGAGATGGCCCAAACGGGGCAGCCAAGGAATCACCGTACCCGCCACAATATCCGCCAGACTCAGGGCTACACCCCCAAAATAGGGTCGCCCCTGTAACGTCTCTTCAAAGACCCGTAACACCTCATCTAAGGACTCGTGCAGCCCCATTAACGTCGAGTGATCCAAGCGGGTTTCTCCAAACTCATGACCCATCAGCGGCATCAGTCGCGGTAACAACTCATTCACCGTCAACATCTCAATCATCCGTACCGTGGCCAACGCTTTCGGTTCTCGGGGTAACAAGGGGGGATAGGGGGCGATCGCCTCAATATAATCCAGAATTGCCAAGGATTCCAACACCCTAAACTCCCCATCCACCAACACCGGAACCTGGCCAAAGGGGTTAACATCGAGGAACTGGGGCGATCGCTGATCCCCATCGAGTTTCAGAGCCACCAACTCAAACGAAATGCCCTTCTCCAGCAGCGCAATCCAAACCCGCCGCGCATTCCAAGACACAGGATGATAGTACAGCCGCAAAAGCGTACTCCCCGTATCATCAGCCTCCTCCACTTCCAAAGGCGTAATCACCCCCTGAATCGTGCCATCCGGGAGAATCGCCTCACTCAAATTCGCCTCCTCAAGCTTCGCCAAACTCAGATCCGCCCGTAGCAGATTCGCATGACTAAGATTAGCCCCACTCAAATCCGCCCGAGTCAGGATCGCACCGCGCAAATCCGCCCCCCGCAAATCCGCCCCACTGAAATCCACCCAACTGAGATCCGCCCCCCGCAAATCCGCGCGGCTAAGATTGGCCTGATTGAGAATTGCCTCACTCAAATCAATGCCATGCAAAATCGTATTGTGTAAATCCGCCCCACTCAGGCGAACTTGCTCAAACTCCCGTTCCCCAGCCTTGTAGCGTTTGAGGAGTTCTTCAGTCGTGCCTAGTTCTCCGTCGAGTCCTGTCATAATAATGATGATATAAAAGCGTCTAAAACCATGAAGGGGTCGAAGAGCCGGCGGCGATCGCCCCAAAACTCCTCAAGCTCATTTTGCCACGATCTCAGCCGGCAGATTTCCCACAGCCCCAGCAACCGACTAAAATATGTAAAGCAATCGGTCACAGCACCGGTTCTGCATCCTCATCATCCTACAGTCTGCTACTCCAACACCTATATGACCGACGTACCCGTTTCCCGCATCCGCAACTTCTCCATCATCGCCCACATCGACCACGGCAAATCCACCCTGGCCGATCGCCTGCTGTCCTACACCGGAACCGTAGAACAGCGCAAAATGAAAGAACAGTTCCTCGACAACATGGACTTGGAACGGGAACGGGGCATCACCATCAAACTTCAGGCGGCCCGCATGAACTACACCGCCAAAGATGGACAAAGCTACGTCCTCAACCTCATCGACACCCCCGGCCATGTGGACTTCTCCTACGAAGTCTCCCGGTCCCTCGCCGCCTGTGAAGGAGCCTTACTGGTGGTCGATGCCTCCCAAGGCGTCGAAGCCCAAACCCTGGCTAACGTCTATCTGGCCCTGGAAAACGACCTCGAAATCATCCCCGTTCTCAACAAAATCGACCTCCCCGGCGCCGAACCCGATCGCGTCATCGAAGAAATCGAAGAAGTCGTTGGTCTCGACTGTTCCGAAGCCATCCACGCCTCCGCCAAAGAAGGCATCGGCATCCCCGAAATCCTCGAATACCTGGTTCATCAAGTCCCACCGCCCCAAGATACCGTCGATGAACCCCTGCGGGCCTTGATTTTTGACAGTTACTACGATCCCTATCGTGGTGTAATTGTCTACTTCCGCATCATGGAC
>CAZXWM010000092.1:0-12075 GCA_964644215.1 uncultured Phormidium sp. | reverse complement strand
GAGCGTAGGAACGATGAAAAGGACTATCTGTAGCATGATTTTAGGAAAATGGTATAACCTATGTTTTGATTGGGCTAGATGATTCAGTTTGATGGCTGAATCTCAAGAGAACCATGATTAAGCTGAACCCGGTCTTCAGGACAGCCAGATCTCTAATGGACGATCCATCAGCCGCTGAGCGATCTCGATTGGGGGTTGCTTGCGTTTGTGAGTGCAGTGGTTCATCGGTGACGATCCTCGAATCGGGTAGGTTGATGCAAAATGACCTCTGGTGATGGATGAAAAAGTGAGCCAAAAGTGAGCCGCCAACGCCCATAAGGTTTAGGCTGGACTCGACGGAAAATCGGTCAGTCGTCGCGCCGCGCGGCTCAGGCGTTGCGACAGCGCCTAATCCCCTGATGTAATGGGAGTTTCAGGCAAAGCATCCATCAAAAAAAAATGCGATGTACTCATTATAGGCTCATTTTTGGCTCTGTCAAGATTCGAGTATATTCCCGCCTTAAGTGAGCCAAAACTGATTCATCAGGGGTTGATCGATTAGGAAGGAGAGCGATAACCGTGGCAGCAACACTCAAGGCTTCGATGCAGGGGCTTCGACAGGTTGATTACGCGCGACGTTATAAGGGTTGGCTCAAGTCATCATCAGAATGGTGTGAGGCCGCCTCAACCTCTGCGGCTACCCTGAAACGGTTTTGGCGTGGCCTGCCGGTGCGATCGCCGACCTTTATCGCCATCTGCGAAGCGGTAGAGGTTCCATGGCAAGAGGTGGTGGTGGCCCCGTTGTCGGATTCGAGTCAAGACTTGGGCCAAGAGGGCGCGATCGCCCATCCCGAAGTCGTCTCATCTAACCTCTCATCGAGTATTTCAGCCGCCAATCCCGTCTCAGGGAGATTGGATTTTTTTGCCTACGATGAGGCCTGGGTCGGACGCGACGCATTATTGGCTCAGTTAAGTGAGCAGTTGCAGCAGTCCTGTCGCCTCCTCGTCTTGCTGGGGATGACTGGCATCGGTAAAACAGCCCTGGGGGAGCGTCTGGCTATCTCCCTCTATCCACAATGGACTGGCCCCGAATGGCAAACTCTACTCCGGGAAAACCTCGATAACGATCGCCAACCCAACGACTTTATCAGTGTGGCGAGTCGCTGGTGGGACCAGTGGGGATCTCCCATCGAAGGGGCTAAAGATGGCCAAGTGTTAGTCGATCGCACCGCCAATTATCTCCTTAACCGGCCGCTGTTGCTGATCATTGACTCGTTGGAGATGATGCTACAGGGTAACGAGGAGGATGGTTGGAGTGACTTCCAAGATCCCCTCTGGGCAGACTTTTTTGAGGCGCTCTTGGCGGCTCCCGTCTGTCAAAGTCGGGTGATTCTCACCTCCCAAGACTTTCCGGGCCAGCTCCCGGCTCGCTACAGCAATTTTTGGAGTTGTCAGTTTCTTGGGGGACTCGATGAGTCAGAACAGTTAGCTTTATTTGCCAAGGCCCATCTCAACTTAACCCGAGACGCCAGCAGCTATCTCAAGCGTATTGGAGCCGCCTATGAAGGCCATCCCTTGGCGTTGCGGGTGATCGCCGGCGAGATTTCAAATGCGCCATTTTCGGGCAATATACGGGCTTATTGGCATAAATATGGCCAAGACATTGAGGACGTCGAAACGGCGATCGCCCAGGCTAAAATGGGACAAACTGCCTCAGCCGATGATCGTTGGCAACTCCACGAATGCACCCGCCTGTTGCGCCTGAAAGTTCGCGATCGCCTCGAACAAACCTTTCTGCGGTTGAAGCGAGAAGCCCCGGCCGCTTATCTCTTGTTATGTGAGGCTTCCGTCTATCGTTGCCCAGTAACCGAGTCATTCTGGCTGTCTCATCTTGAGGATTGGGACTATCCTGAAAGCGAGCGACAATTGGCCCTCGATGTGTTGCGCGATCGCTATTTAGTCGAGGACGTGACGGAGGGCGATCGCTTGCTGTTACGTCAACATAACCTGATCCGTAGTGTGGCCCTGAGTCATTTACAAGCTCTAGATTTAGAGGATGGAGAACTTCCCAGCGGACTCACCCATTAACTCACCGATTGAGACACCAATGGATACTCGTCCAACGGTATCTCAATCAGTGTTTCAGCAGCAATTATTAAAACGCTTACAGCTTAATCGGGCCAGCTTACGCCGCATTTCTCCCCCCCCTCGCCGCAGTCAATATCGGGCCGCCCTCAACTGGTTGATTCACTATGAACCGCCCTTAGAGTCCTCGAATCTTGATTATGTCCGTGGCTATCTTGAGGCTTTTCGCCATTTGACAGAAGTTGAAGATTGGCAACGGTGTCAGGAATTACTGGTCCTGCCCCTAGATTATTTAACAGCAGAACCGCTCCATAAGCAACTCGAAATTTGGGGCTATTACCGCGAACAGATGGAGATGTATGAATCGCTGTTGGGGAAGGCTGGTGATCCGCTTAATCTTGTCTGTCTTGAAGGGTTGGGAAAAGCCTACTCTTGTCTGGGAAATTATCGTGAGGCGATCGCCTGTCATGAACAACATTTAAGCATTGCTGAGAGGCTGGGTGAGCGGCAAAATAAAGCAATTGCTTTAGGGAATATTGGTTTAGAGTATTACTATTTGGGGGAGTATGAGCAAGCGATTTCCTATTTACAGAAGGGTCTAAAATTGGCTCAACTTCTCGGCGATCGCTCCGGGATTGGCCAAGCTTTGGGAAATTTAGGTTTAGCTTTACATGGCCAAGGGGATTATCAGGCGGCGATCGCCTATCATCAACAGGATTTGGCTATTGCTCAAGAACTCGGCGATCGCCGGGGAATTGGCCAAGCTTTAGGGAATTTAGGGTTTGCGTATTATGCACTTGGGGATTATTCCCAGGCCCTTGGCTGTGAGGAGAAATATCTGGATATTTCCCGTAAGATGGAGTTTCGGGAAGGCGAGGCGATCGCACTCTCAAATCTGGGGGAAACCTATCTCTATTTGGGCCGTTATCCCGAAGCGACGCAGAGTTTAGAACAAGCCTTAGAGATTACCCGTGAAATTGGCGATCGCCATGGGGAAGCCGAAAGCTTAAAAAACTTAGCGGAATTGCATCAACACCTAGATCATCGCGAACAGGCGATCGGCTATTGTCAGCACGCCTTAAGCATTGCTAGAAGCCTGGGGATTCCTCTCGTTCACGACTGCGAAGAACTCCTGGCCAGCCTCACGGTTGCATCGACGCAATCGACTTAGTAATCGACTTAATCAACATTGGGATGGCGATCGCTTTCCACCAATCGTTTCGCAATCTCAACCTTCGCCGTCAAAATCTCGGGGTTATCCTGATGTTCTACGGATGTATTGAGGATATCCATAGCAATTCCCACATCATTAATGCGATTGAGGGAATTAGAATAGCGAGAGGCTTCCCGAACCGTTGAACGATAGACAATCATAAAAGTTGCCCCAATAAAATTGGTTAAAATTCCGGCAATCACCCCAATCGTCGCCACATTGTTATTATTAGTATTTACCACGGATGTAACCGTCTCCGACTCCTGAGACGGTTCAGATTCCTCACTTTCAGTAACGGGTGTATTTGCAGAAATATTGGCAGAGGAGTCAGAGGAAATAGCCGCCGGGTTCAAGTCATAGAGGGTGATGGCCAAGGAAGCTAAAATTAACAAAAATCCCAAAATCATCACCACAACACTGGTCATAAAAATGACCTGAACTTCCATTAAGTTGCGTTGATAATACTTTTCTAAACTAGCATTCGCCATATTCCAGCTAAAATTACGAATTTTTAGCTGAGCTTGCTCAATTTTCTCTTCCGTTTCTTTGAGTTTCTGCGTTTGTTCCTCATTCCAACGGTCTAACACATAGTAAATTCCACCAATCAATAAATTAGCAAGACTTAAAATAATCGCAAATGAAAAACTACTTTCTAGGAAACTAATATCATCTTGAAGAGTGTTTCTTTGCTCAACTTTCCGCTCTAATGTTGTTTGTAGGCTCTCAAAATCCACTGTATTTCCTAATAAGGTTAGAGTTACCGTATCCAATGAAAAATCATTATCCACCGCTGGAAACTCACGAATTTTGTTTAAACGAGGCTTTAATCGCTCAATCTGACGTTCAATTTGTTGTTGGTAGTTAATTTGATAGCCCCGTAAACTGTTGTTTTCCTGTACCAGTCGGCGATTATTGGTTTCGAGTTGGGCGATTTCCTCCCGTAACTGACGAATTTGAGCTTGAAGTTGCTGTTGTCGCTCAAGTTCTGACTCAAGACGTTCTTCTAAGGCTTCATTAAAGGCTTCATTAAAGGCTTCATTCTCAGGAGATTCCATGGCTTGGATTTCTGGAACTTGCTGAACACTTGAACTGTCGAACGAACGCTCTAACAAGGGAGCATCAGCAACCGTTAATTCCTCATCTGGATTTTGTGAAGGATTTTCAGCACGGCGTTCAGCACGATTTAAGTCATCCAAGCTATTTCTTAGGGATAATAAGTTATTGATTGTTTCCACATCTTCAGTCAACGAGGTTCGCTGTCTAACTAATCCTGGACGGAGCAATAGCGTTCCTCCAATGATGGTTCCAGACACTAAAAAAATGGCGGCCCAAATTTTCCAGAGCCAATTTGCAGCCGAGGGATTAGCCATAGGGGAAATTAAGCGATAAATTAAGCGATAAATTAAGCAATACTGCGGCGTTTCCGAGCTTCCTTATAAGACGTTCCCACATTGGTTAAACCCGCTTCAATCATTTGTCGTTCAAGGAGGGCAAAAAAGCGTTGGCGATCGCCCCCTCGAACCACCGCCTGATTATGGGCTTCCGCAAGACTAACTGGATACCCATATCCTTTATACACCTGACCCAACATCAAGCTTAACGCGGTCTCAAGGCGCTGAGAATCTTCTGCAACCCAAGCAGGAACGTCAACACGCGCAATTTCCGTTCCCACATGAACATAACAAAAATATACAGTTTGCTGCGGTGGATATAACCCCAACACCGGCAACGACGACTTCCACAAACAACTACGTTCCCCCGGTTGCAACAATCCCCCCCAGAAACTGGTATCCCGCAACGGTTCCATCACCTGACAGGGAGCGCGTTTGGCGAGTACATCCCCCTCCGTCGGCGCAATATAGGGGCAATAACTCAAACAATTGGGTTGCTCAAAGGGACAGGCCTCTAACCTTAAAAAACTGAGGGCTTCACGGCTGCGGGAGGCACTGAGATAGCCCATCAGGGGAACCCCCGCTCGTCGCAATCGTTCCCAAGCATCGAGAATCGGGTTGAGGATGCGATCGCGGGCCTCATCGGGCAGACTATCGAGGAACCAGTAAATCAGCGAACCATCCACCATCGCCAACAGGGGTAAATCCGGGTACTGGCGGCGCAACTCAACCCCTAACGTCGCCAACTCCTGAGCTTCCGACACCGCCCGCCGATAGCCCATCCATTCCTCCGTACGAATCCCCCATTGGCGTGACGCATATAAGTCTTCCGGGCGATAGAACACCTCTGGCACACTATCGAGAACTGGGGCGCGATTTTGCCCATAATGCAAGACAACTCGCCCAATGTTGAGGAGATAGCAATAGGCGATTTCATGCTGATTGGGGGCAATTTGTGAGCCATCGGTGGCGATGACGGTATGAGTTGAGGGAGGCCGTTGTAGGAGAATCCGACTCGGGAGGGGTTCGACTGGGGTGGCGGCCGAAAACCAGATGCGATCGCGCCACTGCTCCTGAGCCGCCACCAACGCCTCCTGATGCTCACAGGCCGTCTCAAACAATCCCTGAGCCAATTCGAGCCGTTTCTGAGCCGCGACGGCTTCTTCCCGTAGATGTTCGCCAATACCGGGTAGGAGTTTTGTGACTTGGTTGAGATCGAGCATGGGGAGGAAGGGAACAGGGAACAGGGAACAGGGAATAGGGAACACTTCGACAGGCTCAGTGCGGTGCAGGGAATAGGGGGAAGAAGGCAAAAATTCTGGTTTCGTAGGGGCGAACGGCTCGACTATCGCTCGCTGACCATTTTTCGCCCCTACCTTCAATCAGAACTTCCCCGAAGGCACCGCTTCGATCGCAATCAGGGACATTACGTGAAACGATGTAGCAGTTTTAACAGTGTTTTAGTGGTACTGGTTAATTGGGTTCGTTTGTAGGCATCTGCGGCTTTGCGGATACATTCAGCCTGGGTGGGATAGGGATGAATCACACTAGAGAGGGTTTTTAACCCCAGTCCGCCTACCATGGCTGTGGTGATTTCACTAATCGACTCTCCTGCATGACGTGAGACAATCGTGGCCCCGAGAATTTTGTCTGAGCTTTTCTCATGGAGAAGCTTGAGAAAGCCGTCGGTTTCCCCATCGGCGATCGCCCGATCCAAATCCTTAAACTCTATCTTAATCGTTTCCGTCTCAATACCCTTCTCTTGCGCCTGCGCCTCATAGAGTCCTACATGAGCCACTTCTGGATCAGTATACGTCACCCAAGGCATCACCAAACTGCTTAACTTCGGTCGTCCCAACCCAAACGGGGCAAACAGGGTATTCTGAATCACAATCCGGGCCGCTGCATCTGCGGCATGGGTAAACTTCCAATTCATGCAGATATCCCCGGCTGCATAAATTTTGGGGTTGCTGGTTTGTAAATACTCATCCACCTCTACCCCTCGGCGATTGTAGGCCACTGCCGCCGCCTCTAGGTTCAAACTTTCCACATTCGGCGATCGCCCCGCCCCAATCAGGATTTCATCAACCACCACCTGTTTCTTGGTTCCCTTGTGGTTGAACTCCAGAACCTTCCCGTCTGGTGTCTTCTCGACTCGCTCGGGTTCACAGCCGAGAACTAACTCAATCCCTTCCTGGATAAACGTCTGTTGCACAATCTCAGCCGCGTCAGCATCCTCACGATGCAACAAATGGCCATGACGATGAATCAGCGTCACCTGAGAACCGAGACGACGAAAGGCCTGCGCCAATTCACAGCCAATGGGGCCACCGCCAATCACCGCTAGGCGTTTCGGGCGTTCGGTGGGCGGCGCCGCAGCTCTGGCACCGGTGGCGATGACCGCTTTTTTATAGTTGAGGGTGACATCATCGACTTGAATGGCTTGATTCCCGGTGAAACTGCCATTTCCTAGGAAGATATCCACTCCCGCCTCGGCGAAGCGATGGGCAGAGTCATGATGACTAATCCCGGCGCGGATTTTCCGCAACCGTTCCATCACAGCGGCAAAATCGATGTCAATTTTCTCGGGAGAAGCAATGCCATAGTGGGGAGCGTTCCACATCTCGCCCACGACACGGGAGGAGCGAATCAGGCTTTTGGAGGGAACGCAACCGGTATTGAGGCAATCTCCCCCCATCAGGTTTCGTTCAACTAAGGCCACGTTGAGGCCAATATCCAATCCAGCAGCCCCGACGGCGGCCACTAGGCCAGCGGTTCCCCCGCCAATCACCACTAAGTCATAGCAATCGGCAGGTTTTGGGTTCACCCAATCGGGGGGATGGGTTTGTTGGAGGAGTTCACGGTTGTACTCATCCATGGGAGAGATGGTGAAGGTGTGAAAGGCTGAGTTAGGCATAGAAGAAGAAGGCAAGAGGCAAGAGGCAAGAGGCAAGAGGCAAGAGGCAAGAGGCAAAAGAAACAACGTAGGGGCGTGGTTGCTATCTTCGGGCTATTCGCTGTTGACGACTTGTTCGCCGACGGTTTCGGCGAGGGCTTTGCGGGCGATGCGGGTGACATAAACGGTCACGGCAACGGTGGCGATGAAACCAATAATTTGTAGAATGCGTTGCAAGAGTTCTGCTTGGGGGTCTTCTGTGGCAGCCCCGGTTCCGAGGGTGGCTAGACTTCCGGCGAGAGAGCCGATATAGACATACATGATGGTTCCGGGAATCATACCCAGGGAACCGAGAACGTAGTCTTTGAGGGAGACGTTGGTGACGCCGTAGGCGTAGTTGAGGAGGTTGAAGGGAAAGATGGGAGAGAGACGGGTTAGGAAGACGATTTTGAAGCCTTCTCGTCCGACGGCCTCGTCAATGGCGGCAAATTTGGGGTTGCTGGCAATTTTCCCGGCCACCCAGTTCCGGGCCAGGTAGCGTCCAATGAGAAAGGCGAGGGTTGAGCCGAGTGTAGCGCCGATGAAAACGTAGAGTGAGCCGAACACGACGCCAAACACGACTCCGCCGCCGAGGGTGACGATGGAACCGGGGAGGAAGGCAACGGTGGCGATGATATAAAGACCAATGAAGGCGAGAATGCCGAGGGTTCCTAGGTCTTGAATGCTTTGCAGGGCTTGTTGTAGCCAAAGTTGAGGGTTGAAGCCGCTGGCGGGGTCTTGAGCGAGAACTGGCGTAGCGGCCCCGAGCAAAAACCAGGATAGTAGGGGAAGACTAAAGGAGAACATACGGGCGATCGCAGTCTGAGACCGTTTGGCGGGACGTTTGGGCAAGAACATGGGAACCTTTGCCGATAGGAGTGCTTCTGGTTAGGGTTACGCTTGTTAACGGCTTCTGGATGTGGCGATGGGTTAGTTCTGTCCGGCTTGGGCGATCGCAGCTTGTCCGGCGTCGGAGAAGGCATAGCCGAGAAAGGCTTGAACCATCTCGTTGGCGGGGTCTTTATAGACGTAGTAGAGAGTCCGTCGATAGGGATATTGGGCGGCGATGGGGGTTAAGCCGTCGATAGCCACGGGGCGGACGGTGCTTTGGTTGAAAATTTGGGCGGCGGTGGCGTAGCCGATGCCGTCGTCGCCTAAGGCTCGCAACATGGGGGTGGTGGCATCCCGCTCTAAGGTGGTGATGTTGGGGGTATTGCCGAAGTCGCCACCGTTGAGAACGATCTCCCGGAAGGCTTGGTGAGTGCCGCTGACGGGAGGGCGATTGAGAACACGAATGGGCTTGTCAGGACCGCCAATTTCTGACCAGTTGGTAATTTGTCCGCTGAAGATGTCAACGGCGTCTTGTTGGCTGAGTCCTTGGCCAAAGGGATTGCTGACTCCCACCACGAGGGCGATCGCATCCTCCGCGACGGGAACGGCGACGAGTCCTTGGGCTTGTTCTTCGGCCCTGAGAGGACGGGAGGAGGCACCGATGTCAGCGTTGCCCGCTAAAACGGCGTTTACACCGTCTCCAGACCCAGTGGCTGAGGTGGTGATTGTGACTCCAGGAAACTGCGCTTCAAAGCCCTGTTTCAAGGCGCTATTGATAGACACCATGGCGGTGGACCCTTGCAAATCGAGGCGGGTTCCGCTGGGAAGGCTCTCGGGGACGGTAAATTGGCTTGGCGTAACCGGGGAATTGGTGGCCGTTGAGGGGGAGGCGTTGTTGGCTGGAGCGGTTGCTGATGGAGGGGATGAGGTCTCTGATGAGGTCTCTGATGGGTTCTCTGATGGGTTGTTGGGAGAGCGACTGAGGAACCAATACACACCAAAGCCAAGTAGGGCGAGGATGAGGATATAGACGATGGGCGGCGGTCCAGATTTTGGCTGTGACATGGTTGAGCAGGGGGCGAATGATTAAGGATCAGACTGTTGCAAACGGCGCTCGACTTCCTCGTTGAGCTGATGGTCTTCCCAGTCTAGGTCAGCGTCAGCCGGTTGGGCTTGGGAGAGTTCCGTTAGGGCTTCTTCTTCGAAGCGTTGTAGTTCTAGGCGGCTTCGGGCATCGTCGAGGTGCGATCGCGCCGCTTCTAATTCCTGTTGACGAGAGACTTGGCTGAGGGGATCGAGAACGTCTCCGAGTTCGGCCATATCCTTGAGATGCTCGACATCGAGGCGATAGGCTTCGAGTTGAATCGTCTCCCGTTGCAGTCGCTCTTCGGAGGCTTGTAAAAAGTCTTGGGCTTGATGCAGGCGATCGCCAATTTGGGGCAGCAATTTCTCAAGTTGCACCGCTTGCGTCATGGCTAACCGCGCTCCGGTTTTGTCTCCTTGTTGTTGGGCGATCGCCGCCCGCTTTTCATAGGCCGTCACCTGCTTCAGTTTCGCCTGATATTTCAACTCAGCCTGGCGGTAGGCGGCCCGTTGAGCGCGCACGGTTTCTTCGAGATCTTGGACGGACTGCTGCATGGTTTTCAGGGAGAGTTCCGCCGTGGTAATGACATCCGGCTCGGCTGCGGGGGGGGCTTCAGGAGGCTTACCCCAAAGCCAGTTCCAGGCGTTAATGGTGATCCGTCCAGCCCAATCTCCCATTAACCAGTACAGTGCTTTTTTCATCTGGATTTCTCTTCAGGTCAAGTCGCCTTATCGCCAGTCTAGGGTATTTCTTGGCTCAATGGGTCAAACCCGTGGATTACTTGCCCGAGTTGGGCCAGGGAAGTTGGCTATCTTGAGCCAGTCGTTGAGCCACAGCAGAGGCCCCCTCGCGGTTGAGGTGACTGGGATCGGCAAACAAGTCGGGGCGATCGCGCCATTGAGTGGATAAATCTCGCAGCCAAACCCCCGATTTTTGACTTTGTTGCTGCAAGAACTCCTGAAATTGGCGTTCATAGCGGCGGCGGGTAGCGTCTAAATACTCGTTAGTGAGAGGCAGATTGACCAAAATTAGGGGAATGCTGCGGCCCTGACAAAACTCAATCACCCGGTTAACGGCGTTCCCCTGAACTCCCCCAAGGTTGAAGTTGGCATAATCCCCGTCATAGTCCCCCGGAACCGAGGGGAACTGCTGAAAATAGGTTTGGGGATTAAAGCGATCGCGGACAACCTGAAAGCCATTGGAGTCAATATCTCGACGGGAGAGAATTACCGGAACCTCACTGTCTCGGGACCCATTATTGCGCAATCGCTGATAGCCAGGAGAATTGCGGATGCGGCCAAAGGTGCGATCGTCTCGGCCACTATTAAAGGCCCGAGAACCATCGGCCCAAATCATCAATTTGGGCAACTGTTCGGGGGTTAAGATTTCTCTGAGCAACAGATTGACCACTTGAGCCGTGGCCCCATTGATGCCGAAGTTAAACACCCGCACCCCAGAGAAACCACGACGATTGAGGTCAAATTGCAATCGCTTGGCATCGAGGCCCTGTAAGCCTCGGGAACTGCCAATAATTAAGATATCCGGTGCGCCCAGGGTCGCCACATAGGCTCGATAGAGCGCAAACTGCTCATCTAAGACCAAACTATTAAAGGTCGGATAGGGCAGACGATTGCCGCTGTTCCCCGCTTGTTGGAGGGCGAAATCGGCATTTTGTAGATATTCCTGTACCTTCTTCTGAGCAAAGGCCCGCTGTGGAGCCGTCACGGGAACCGATTGCATGGCCGCTAGGGCTTCTGTCCAATATTGCACCACCTGATGCCAATCTTCGGGGCTGCTGGCCTGTTGTGAGGCTTGCCAGGCCCGGGAGGCGCGATCGGTTCCCCGATTAAAAGTTTGTAATCCTGACGGCGATTCCGTTGTCTCCTGCGCCTGCATCGTCTGCACTGGCGTCTCGATCGCCTTGGGATTGACGGGGGAACTGGCCACCCCCAGATGACTCACAGCCAAAAGGGCGAGGATAGCGGCGATCGCGATCGCCAGGGGACGAATATAACGCCAGCGGTGTGTGAACAGCTTTAACATTCTGCAACTTACTTCTTAGGGTGTGGATTAGAAACAAAAAACCCCGCCTTGCCAGAACAAAGCGAGGTTGCAACTTAGATCACGAGTAAATCGTCCCACCTAGGCTGTGGGATCATCATCGTCCTCGTCATCGCTGTCATCATCATCAAACGCATCAGGATCGAAGTCCTCATCGTTATCGTCATCGTCATCATCATCATCGAAGCCATCCGGCTCGAAGTCATCCTCATCGCTATCATCGCTATCATCACTCTCATTGAGATCCCCATCATCGAGAATCGCCGTTGAGCCATCATCTCCACCCGGTAAGATAGCCGCCGACTCATCGCTAACACTTCCCGTGAGGTTGTAGGCGCGAGCGGTGCGATCGTCCAAGACCACATCTTGGATTTTACTCTCATCGTCCACACCATTGACCACCGAGTTAATCTCATTGATATCGGCATCTGGGGCCGAGAAGTTTAACTCTTCATAAGCATTGAACCCCGTTCCGGCAGGAATCAAACGACCAATA
>CAZXWM010000091.1:8750-12144 GCA_964644215.1 uncultured Phormidium sp. | reverse complement strand
TTCCTGTTCCCTGTTCCCTGTTCCCTGTTCCCTTCTCCCCCCCATGCCAACTTCCCAATCCTCAATCTCCGGCCGCATCCACTCCTTTGAGAGTTGTGGAACCGTGGATGGCCCAGGAATTCGTTTTGTCGTCTTCACCCAAGGCTGTCCCCTACGCTGTCTCTACTGTCACAATCCCGACTGTCAAGACTCCAGCGGCGGTCGTGACATCACCGTGACAGAGATTCTGGAGGAAGTCGTGAAATATCGCTCCTATATGGAGTTTTCTCAGGGTGGGGTGACAGTGACGGGGGGAGAACCCTTAATGCAGCCCGAATTTGTCCGAGAAATCTTCCGTCAATGTCAAGCCTTGGGCATCCATACCGCCCTGGATACCTCGGGATATATTCCCGTGGAGGTGGCGAAGCCGGTGTTAGAGAACACCGATTTAGTGCTATTGGATATTAAGTCCTATCAACCGGAAACCTATCGGGCAGTGACCTGTGTTTCTGTTGAACCGACGTTAACGTTTGCTCGTTATTTAGAAGCGATTAATAAACCCACTTGGATTCGCTTTGTTCTCGTGCCTGAGTTAACCAATCAGATGGAGAATATGGAAGGACTCGCTCAGTTTCTGTCGGGCTTTAGGAATGTGGAACGGTTGGAGATTTTGCCGTTCCATAAGATGGGAGAATATAAGTGGGAAGCCCTGGGCTATGACTATCAGTTGAAGGATACCCCGGAACCGACGGATGAGCAGATTCAGGTGGCGAGGGAGATTTTTTCACAGTATCAGTTGCCCGTTGTGGCGTGAGAAAGACTGAGGAATAGGCGTTAATTCCCATTCACACGATACCAGAGGGCCAGTCCACCGCCTCGTCCTCGGGCGGCGATCGCCGTGGGACCAATATAAAAGTAGTTGAAAAAGGCTTGTCGGGCGATCGCCGTCTCATCAAACAGCGCCTCTCGTTGCGCCCCTCCGCGCACGAAACCCCCAAAGAGGCTGATTCCATAGATTTGCGCGTGCAGGCGGGTAAAATCAAACGCTAGAAGGCGATTAGCCCGTTTTGCCTCGGTGGTACTGCCCCCTTTTTGCCACCCCACTGGGCCGGTGACAGTCAAAGTTAAGCCTAACACCTTCACTTGATTCTCCACTCGTCCCCCAGTCCCAGAATTGGGCGGAGTGGAACTCTCCTCATCCCGAGGTTGATAACGAATACGGATTCCCAGAAATCGCGGTAGATAGCGGCCCGCCCCCAGCAAGCCCCCCGCCTGTTGACGAGAGCGTTGAGTTCCCGTAATCCAACCCAGTTGCCATTCCCCGATTAAGGCTGCAAATTCGGGTGCGGTGGACTGTGTTTTAGCCTGCTTTTTGGTCTGTTTTTCGGCGGTTAACAGAGCATCCCGCAAGACATCCGAGAGGGGGCGCTTGGCACTACCTTCTCGCAAGAATAACGCCGCTGTCTCAATAATTTCTAAATAATCGGTCATCTTGAACTTAAGGTTTGAATTACAAAAATTAGTATAGAGAAAATATTGCCCACCAAATTTCTCCCCGATACATTACCAATTCTCACGAGGCAATGACAAAAGCTGCATCTTTGCCATCACTGGATCAACTTCAGAAGACTCCTTAGAGTAAACTTGATTTAATTTGAGGGAAATTTGCTCGCGATTATATCTCTTTAGATAAGCCTGCAATGCTTGTTTATAAAGTTCACTGCGCGATAGTCCTAACCGTTGAGCCAGGGCTTCTGCCTCTTCAAACAGTGAATCAGGAAGGGAAATTGCCGTTTTCATAGGAACTTTAGCTGTACCTTCTCGTTTGGGTTATACCTCAGTTATACCACACTGGCAAAACGCCTAACCCCGAGTCGATTCCCTCCCCTTAATTGCAACGGTCGTCAGAATCCGCCCAAAATCCGCAACAATAGAGTTATGTCCCATCCCTAACCCCAGTCCCCATGACTCCAGAACTCTTTGACTTCCTCAAGTGGTGTCTCAACGGTCTGTTAGTCCTGGTTGCTGGCTTATCCGTCAACGCCTACTGTGAACGGCCAACCCGCCGAGGGCAAAAACTGACCGCCATCGGGATTGGCGTACTGGCGGGTATCCTGGCGGCTTGGCTGAACGGACTAGAGGTGAGTCAACTCCAACAACAAGCCAATTCAGTCTATGCCAGTTTTGGCGTGACCGGAGGCCTGTCTGTGCTGGCATTGGCGTACTTGTCTCCCATTTTTGCACAATCCCAACAAGAGGAGGCGGAGTCCAGTTTGCGTCAAGGCCTATTGGAGCGGGTTACTAAGGAGGTTGAAGACCGCCGCCAAGATTCGTTACATCAATTAGACCATATTCCCCTAGTTGGAGTGCGCGAATCGGCATCAGTACCGGGGATATTGCGTCCGATGCAGGTCGCTATCCAGGAAAAGACTCGACTCTTAGATGAATCAATCTCGCAACTGTTTTTTAAAGATGAGGTCGCCGGACAACTCTTGATTTTGGGAGAACCCGGTAGTGGCAAAACGACGGAACTGCTCGGATTGGCGCAAACCCTGTGTCAAAAGGCTCAAGAAGACCCTCAAGCGCCTATTCCGATTATCTTTGAATGGTCCGATTGGCGACCTTCCGGCAAATCATCCGCCAAATCAATTGAGGCGGCCAGTCTCAATCGCTGGATGGTGGACCAATTACAGTTGAAATATGGCTTAGACCCGAAAATTAGCCAAGATTGGCTTCATCGGAACCGCCTGTTACCGCTCTTGGATGGATTGGATGAACTCCAAAATTTTATGGCTGAGGCGATTGTGGCAATTAATGCCATGCAGGAGGATAAAAAAGAGCAACATCTGCGGTTAACGGTCTGTTGTCGGTTTCGGGATTATCAAGCCTGTGAGGAAAGGTTGAATCTGAAAACAAGAGTGACGCTCAAGCCTCTGGAAAAGAAGGCGATTCACGACTATTTAGAACGTCGGAATGCGAGTCATCTCTGGCCCGTCTTGAAGGCCAGTCCCCAGGGATGGCTCAAGTTGGCGAAAAAGCCCCTCTTGTTGGATTTAATGCCCAGGGCCTATCCTGCCCCGAGTACCCCCGATTGTCCAAGCCAGGCGGGAGAAGATGCTTGTCGTCATCGGCTTTTTGAGGATTATAGTCATCGACAATTGACGCAGGAAGACAACTGGGGGTATTCCGAAGCAGACAGTCGCCGCTATCTGCAACAGTTGGCTCAAATTCTCCGCCGTCAAGGACAGACGGAGTTCTTAATTGAGGAGATGCAGCCGGATTGGTTAGAAACTCCTAGACAAAAACGCTGGTTTAATTGGGGGTCTAGGCTGATTTACGGGCTGATTTTCGGGCTGATTTTCGGGCTGATTTTCGGGCTGATTGTCGGGCTGATTGTCGGGCTGATTGTCGGGCT
>CAZXWM010000091.1:0-8650 GCA_964644215.1 uncultured Phormidium sp. | reverse complement strand
TCGGGCTGATTTTCGGGCTGATTGTCGGGCTGATTGTCGGGCTGATTGTCGGGCTGATTGTCGGGCTGATTTTCGGGCTGATTGAAGGATTAAAAGCGAGACTTAAGGTGAAATCTTATCCCAATCAAGGCATTTGGGAATCCCTGAAAAAATCCCTCATCGTCTCCCTACTGAGTAGTCCCATTTGGATCATAGGATTTCTACTCATCAACGACCTGTTGGTTAGGGCTGGACAAGATCCTAGATTCGAAGTCGTGGTTCCCCTAGGCCTATTCATGGGATTGTTTATGGGCGCAATTATTGGGGGACTCGAATCCGTGCTTTATCATGTTTTATTGCGCTGGATTCTTTTCCGAAACCAAGTCATTCCTTGGAACTATGCTCGCTTCTTAACCTATGCCAGCCAACGGGGTTTACTGAAGCAATCAGGGGGACGATTTCGCTTCTATCACGACCTACTGCGGGAACATTTTGCTGGGGACGAAAGGGAGCGCCCCCAACTCACCCTCGCTCCCCCGTCCCGCCCTTGGCTCAATTGGACTCTTGCAGTCATGCTACTTTTGGGCTTGGGGCTGTTCAACCGGAATATCCGAACCGTGGGGCTAGATACGGCGATGATGATGTCACCCACCTTAGAGGCTCAAGACCAGGTTTTAACCGATGACCTCACGTATGCCTATCGCACGCCTCAACGGGGAGATATTATTATCGTCGAAGGCGCTGACAGCTTGCTTGATGGTGGCGATCGCTTTCAAAGCCGCCGCATTCTCGCTCTCCCTCACGAAACCCTAGAAATTCGTCAGGGACAGGCGTTTATCAACCATCGCCCCCTAGAAACCATCACCCTTCCCCCGGGCTATGAGCGAGAGTCCGTCACCCTAGCCGCCGATGAATACTTTGTTGTCGGTGATAATGAAGCGATTGAAGAGTTCGAGGAGTTTGGGGGAATTGTTCCCCGAGATCACATCCAGGCCCAAATTTTGCTGAGACTCGCCCCTCTCTCCCGCTGGGGCCGTTTGGAGTGACGTACCTACATCTGGGAAAGGGATTCTGGCTCAGTCTCTCTTGCAGGAAGCAGATAAATGAGATTCATTGATTTTCGGATTTCCCTGAGAGAAATTTATCGACGGGTCAATTTTCAGGAATTCGAGTAAACACTTCGCAATTTAGAACCTCGCATCGTCTCACGAAGACAACCGTTTAGTCTGGATTGATGGATAATTGACAATTAAGAGGGTAGACTGAGATATACACAAGCGACCTATCTCTGTTATGAGCTATCACGATATCATTACGATTGAGCCTGACAAGCGTGGTGGTAAGCCCTGTATCCGCCGGATGCGGATCACAGTTTACGATGTTCTAGGGTGGCTAGCGGCTGGGATGTCCACGGCTGAGATAATTGACGATTTTCCCGAATTAACGGAAACCGATATTAGGGCCTGTTTGGAGTTTGCGGCTGACCGTGAGCATCGCTTGGTTGCTTCGGTTACTGTCCGATGAAGCTGTTATTTGACCAAAATCTGAGCCGAAAACTGAGCCATCGATTAGCTGAGCTTTTCCCTGAATCTAGTCATGTACAGCTTCATGGGCTTGCTGATAAAACAGATACCGAAATCTGGGAGTTTGCTAAGGCAAATGACTTTTGTATTGTTACCCAAGATGCAGACTTTGCCGAAAGAAGTCGGCTATATGGCTCTCCGCCTAAAATCGTTTGGCTGCGATGTGGCAATGCAACAACCCGAGAGACTGAAACTCTGATTCGAGCTGGGTCCGAAGCAATTCAAGAACTTCTCAACGACTCTACATTACATTGCCTTGAGCTTCATTAGGCTTCTCAAAACCAGTTTTTGATAACCTTGCCATACATTCACAGGGGGAAGACAACCACAAGAGGGCGACCACAAGGGGTCGCCCCTACGGGGATGAATACATGAAAATTGGTATAAAAACCATGAGATGATGATGTTAAAAGAACTTCATCTATGCTGATGATGACGTTCTCTTAATTCAGGATCTGATTTGAACGATTCATCGTGCATCGCCTACCTCTTAAATCCATCTTCCTCAGTGCCAACCCCTCCCCCAACGTCAGCCGCATCTGGCTGGCCCTGAGTCTCCTCCTCTCGGTCAGCTATGTCCTCCCAGTTCTCCAGCAAACCCTGCAACCGGGCTATCTCGTCGCCAACGATGCCCGCCAACATCTGTTCTGGACACGACGCTTCCTCGATGGGGACTTGTTTCCCCAAGATCTCATCGCTGATTACTTCCAATCCCTCGCCCCCCCAGGCTATCGAGCCTTCTATTGGAGTTTCGCCCAACTGGGACTTGATCCCCTGGATGTGGCCCGCATTCTTCCAGTGATTCTGGCCTTGCTTACCACGGCCCTGGCCTTCCGCCTCAGCCTAACTCTACTCCCGATTCCCTTCGCCGCCTTCCTGGCCAGTAGCCTCTATCTGCAAAGTCTCTGGATGCGCGATGATCTCGTCTCCGCCACCCCTCGCGCCTTCCTCAGTCCCCTGTTGCTGACGTTTCTCTACGCCGTCGCCTCCCGTCGGCTGGTTCTAATGCTGGGGGCGATCGCCGGCTTGGCGGGGTTCTATCCCACCTATGTCCTTGTCGCCGCCGCTGTCTTACTCCTACTCCCCTGGAAAGACAATCTCCCCTGGCGTTGGCGACTGCTGGGATTAGGGGTGAGCCTACTGTTGCTTCTGCCCTATGTCGTCAGTTCCTCGGAGTTTGGCCCCACCATGACCTTAGCTCAGGCCCGCCAGTTACCGGAGTTTCAAGCGGGGGGACGAACGGCCTATTTTCTCGAAGATTGGGGACGATTTTGGTTTTGGGGAGGGCGCAGCGGACTGCAACTGCCCCTCGATCCGCCCCTGCTTTGTGCGGCGATTCTCCTACCGGGGTTGCTGCGGCTGCGTCAGCGACCCCGACGGCGATTCCCGGTCTTGAGGGCGCTGCTGGCCGCCAGTCTGGGACTGTTTGCCCTAGCTCATCTCTTGGCCTTTCGGCTCCATCTCCCCAGTCGCTATAGCCACCATAGTCTTAGGGCGGTGTTTGCTTTTGGGGCGGCGATCGCCCTGGTGCTGCTGTTGCAAATTATAGTTGACAAAAGGAGAGTATTGTGCTACGCAACTCTAGGAGCCATGATGGCCTATTTACTGGTCTATCCCACCAGCTTAGGCAATTACCCCCGCACCAATCTGATTGTCGGCAATCATGGCGCGCTCTATGAGTTTTTGCAAGAGCAGCCCCGCGATATCCGTATCGCCTCCCTAGCCATGGAAGCCAATCAACTGCCCACCTTTAGCCGGCGATCGCTCTACGTAGGCTATGAATACGCCATTCCCTTCCATCGCGCCTATCATCACGAGATGCGTCGCCGAGCCACGGCACTCATTCAGGCCCATTACAGCCCTGAGGCGGGGGAATTGAGGCAATTCTTAACCCAGGAGGCGATCGATGTTCTCGTCATCGAACGGGGTGCCTTTGAACCGGACTACCTCGAACGCTCCTGGTGGAAACGCTCCTATCCCGACATCGCCCAAACCGTGGAACAGCAACTCTATCGGGGACAAATCCCCGCCTTAGCCGCTGGGGAAATCCCCTGCACCCGCTTCGACGATGGCCTGTTTCGCGTTGTGGAGGCGAATTGTCTTCAATCCTACATCTGGGAGAGGGATTCCGACTCAGTCTCTCTTGCAGGAAGCAGATAAATCACCCCAGAAATCAGCGTCAGGGCGACAGCGGCCCAAAAACTGATCACACCCACTCGCGGCCAGGGGTCCGGGAGGGGGGCCAGTAGCAGACTAATGGCGACAATTTGACTGACGGTTTTGGCTTTTCCCCAGAGATTAGCCCCGGAAATCTGGGGCTGATTGACACGCCAACCGGCGATGGTGAGTTCTCGCGTCAACAGCAAAAATACCCCCCAGGCCGGTAAAGTTCCCCATTCGATGAGAACCAGCAGGGGGGCAAAAATTAGCAGTTTATCCACTAACGGATCGAGGAATTTGCCTAAGTCGGTGACCTGGTTGAAGCGGCGGGCCACATAGCCATCAAGCCAATCGGTAAGGGCGGCCAGGAGAAACAGAGCTAGGGCGAGCCAGCGATCGCCCCCGTCGGGATGACTGACAATATAGAGAAAAAAAGGGATTACCAAGAGTCGGGAGAGGGTAATCCAAGTGGCGGCCGTCATGGATAATGGACAATCATGAATCGGGGGACATGGAGTTAAAGGCGGGAGGTGAGGTCATCAATCATTTTCACTTTCCCTCGGCGGACGGAGCGAATTAGGCGGTTGATGGAACGGCGATCTTGCTCGCTGACAGAGTCATCAAGGGATGCCGCCATAAGTCCATAGCAATCAGAGCGAGTTAGGACTCCGGTTTCCCGCGCTGAAACGAGTATTTCTGAAATTGCTCCCGGCAACAGTTGAACCTTGGGTAGCATGATAGTTTGACTGGCTACAATCTGGCATACCTAGTATGACGCAGGTTGGCCGACAAATGAGCGATCGCCGTCGTGATTGACTGCGATCGCGATCGCATGATGAGCAACTCAGCGGTTCCCATTCCCGTCGAGTTCCCACTTAACCCTCCAGAAACACCCCCATACGGCGGAACTTCTCATAACGCAGTTGTTGGCGTTCCTGGGGCGATAACTCCAACAGGCTATTGAGTTCCTCAATCAAAGCGGTTTTGAGGATTTCCGTCGCCTGCACCGGCTGATTGTGAACGCCGCCAATGGGTTCGGGAAGCAGGCGATCGAGAATTTCCAGGTTTTTGAGATCTTGGGCGGTAATTTTCAGGGCTTCTGCCGCTTGGGGACTTTTCGCCGCATCCTTCCAGAGAATAGCCGCACAAGCTTCGGGAGTTGCCACAGTGTACACTGCATGTTCAAACATAAGTAGGCGATCGCCCACCCCAATGCCCAACGCCCCTCCAGAGCCACCTTCGCCAATCACCGTACAGATAATCGGCACCTCATAACCAAACATCTCTCGTAAGTTAACGGCGATCGCCTCCCCTTGGCCCAGATGTTCCGCTTCAATCCCGGCCCAAGCTCCTGGCGTATCAATAAAGGTCAAAATGGGCATCCCAAAGCGATTGGCATGATCCATCAAGCGTAACGCCTTGCGATAGCCTCCAGGGGAAGCCATACCAAAATTACGCAGCACATTGTCCTTTGTATCGCGGCCCTTTTGATGGCCCAACATGACCACTGGGATACCTCCGAGCCGGGACACTCCCCCCACCAGAGCCGGATCATCGGAGCCACCGCGATCGCCATGGAGTTCAATCCACTCATCGCCAATAGACTGAATATAATCGAGGGTACTCGGGCGACGGGGATGGCGAGCTAGTTGCAGCCGTTGGGCCGGCGAGAGATTACTAAAAATCTCCTGGCGTAACTCCGTAGCGCGATCTTCGAGTTGACGAATCTCGTCGGAGACATCCACATCGGTGTCCTCGGCAATATCTCGAATTTGCTGGATGCGCTTTTCTAGCTCAACGAGGGGTTTCTCGAAATCTAAGAGCATAGGTTTAGGTCAAGGTCTCTCGGGGGAATCAGGGCAATACAAGGAGGGGAACGGGGACTCTCGGACTTCAGCTAGGACAACAGAGGTTTGAATCCATGTTTGAGAGAGATTTCACCAATTTTTTCCATTTTTTCAACCGTGATTTGGTTCCGTCCCCAGGAAAAATTGGTGTACCACTTCTCGAACTCCAGCAGCATGGATTCAGCAAAGCAGGCAAACATCTGACGGGCCGGGACATCCATATTGACCAACTTCATGATCCGCCAGTTGATATCCAGAGCGTGTTCGACGATGCCACCTTTGAGAACCACCACACCGGGATGTTGCACTTTGGTGTCTAGGTTTTTGGGATAGCCGCCATCGACCAATAAACAGGGTTTTTTCAAGGTCGTTGAATCAATCACCAGTCCTTTGGGCATACTGGCCACCCAGACAATGATATCGGCTTTGGGGAGCGCATCCTCTAAGCCCATCACCTTACCACGCCCGAGTTCGGCTTGTAAGTCTTCCAAGCGTTGGCGATCGCGAGCAATCAGCAGTAACTCCGCCACATCGCTACGAGCATTCAACCAACGACAGACCGCACTGCCAATATCGCCTGTTGCCCCACAGACGGCTACCGTCGCTTGAGACAGTTCGATTCCCAGTTGTACGCTCGCCTGCTCAACCTGACGGGCAATAATATAGGCGGTATGGGTATTACCCGTCGTGAAGCGCTGGAAGTCAAGGGTGATATTGCGAATCCGCTCAATTTGATTGAGGTTAAAATTCTCAAAAACAATCGAGGAGAATCCGCCTAAGGCCGTGATATCCAGGCCAATCTTCTGAGCATGGGCCATGGCGTTAATAATCTTACGGGTAGCAGCTTTGACACGCCGCGTCGCCAGCATCTCCGGCAGAAAACAGGATTCGACATAACGACCTTCAATGGTTTGCCCCGTAATACTGGTAACCGTAATGTGATCAACAGTTTGCGGCGGCGCAGCACACCAAAAGTCAAGTCCTTGATCTGCAAGTCCCTCATATCCCATGTCCCGAGCAACGGACTGGGCGTGTTCTAAATTAGTCAGATGACCGATTAAACCAAACATGGGCAGAATCTCAAGCAACCATTTCAGGCTGCGATATGGTATCCGGTAACAACAGGGCGTTCATAAACCTTTACAATACTATGTAAAGCGCACCTTCTCAAATAAATCCGATTCAGACACAAAAAATCGCTCGCTTTCCTAGGAAAAAACGAGCGATTGCGACAATGCTGTTACGCCTCGTTCGTTAGGCAACAGGGTCAGAGCGGTAGCTCTAGGCAGCGCTTCTAGGCTGCACCCCGTAAGCCGTAGGAGGACATTTTCATGATGTCACGAGTGCTGAAGCCAATGTTGCTCAGGGCTTCGCCGTAAGCAATCATGAAGTCTTCAATCAACTCCTCTTTTTCCATGTTGAGAACTTTGGCATCCTTGGCGACGGCATTGAGCATTTCCCAAACGATGGGTAAATTCTCACGGTTGGCCGCATCAATTTGCTCTTTGCATTCTTCAAGATGTCCTTTGAGCCATTCTTCCCCAAAATTGAGGTGAAGATACTCATCTTTGACCACCCCTTCGGTGATTTTACGCGCAAAGGGATCAGCGTACGGAATATAGATGTTGTAGGCGGAAATGGCGAAGCACTCAATAATCAGAGATTGAATCACCAAACAGGTCACAATGTCGTTGGCATCGCTGGCCGCCTGAAAATTGCGATGGAGTTTACCAAAAAACTCTTGGGCAAATTCCATGTCAGCCACAACACTCAAATTACGCCCACAGGCTTGGAATCCCTTTTTATGGCGTTTCTCCATCTTGGCCAGAGATTTGAGTTCATCCTGACTTTCCGGGAGCATTTCTGCTAGGCGGACGTAGTTGTCAAAGGCTTCTTGTTCACCTTCGATAACAATGGCATTAATGCGACTGTAAGCGTCTTTGTAGACTTCGCTTTGGTAATCCAGAGTGGCGGTCGCTTCTAACTGCGGCATACGTTTTCTATCTCCTCATCCTATTTTATGGAGCGGCGAGACTACACCGAACCGTTTACTTTCAACCTGGGTGGTTAAACTTGTTGAATAGGTCGTTACAACTCTTCTATTACTTTACAAGGTCTAACCCGAATTTGACCAGGTTTATTCCTCTCAACTCGTAACTACGATCATTCTACCGCTGCTTTTAGGTTTATGTCTCCCCAATTTCCCAATCGACGTTATCCCCGTCCTGCTAAGGCTTTGACCCTAGGGGCGATCGCCTCGAAGATTGCTACAGCTAATCAATGGCAGGCTGTAATCTTGATTTTTTTAATGATTGGCGGCCTCGTGATGCTCTTTCCTCTCGGCATTGTCCTGCGGGCGGCCTTTGCTCCCCCAGGCTCCCTGGCTAACCTAGATTTGGGGGGAGTTTGGACGCTCGAGAGTTATCGAGAGGCCTGGATTCGCGGCAAGTTTTGGCTGGCCTTTGCCAACTCCACCTTAGTTGCCTTGGCCGTGACCGCCATCCAGACGGTGACCTCAGCTTTGGCTGGCTATGCTCTGGCTCGATTTGAGTTTCGTGGGCGTAATACGGTGCTGGTGCTGATTTTGGCCACTCTAGCGATTCCCTTTCAACTGCTGGTGATTCCCATTTTCTTGGTCTTGAAGTGGGGACATCTCCTTGATACCTACGGGGCCTTGATTTTGCCGACAGCGGTCAGTGGCTTTGGGATTTTTCTGATGCGACAGTATTTTTTAACGATTCCGGTGGCGATCGAACAAGCGGCGATTTTAGATGGGGCCTCGGCTTGGCAGGTGCTGCGGCATATCATGATTCCCTTATCTCGCCCGGCTTGGGTGACGTTATTTTTGTTTGCCTTTATTGGCGAGTGGAATGATCTGTTTAAACCGTTAGTCTTTACCACTCGCCCGGAACTGAAAACGGTTCAGCTCACCCTAGCGGAGTTTCAGGAGCAATTTACCAGTGATTGGGCGGTGCTGATGGCGGCGGTGGCGATCGCCTCGCTGCCGGTCATTATTCTGTTTCTACTCGGCCAGCGTCAGTTTGTACAAGGGATTGCCGCTACTGGGGTCAAGGATTGACA
>CAZXWM010000090.1:11737-12224 GCA_964644215.1 uncultured Phormidium sp. | reverse complement strand
AAGGCACAGCGGTAGTCACAGCCTTCGGCAATGCGCAGATAGGCGTAACCCTGGCTGGTGGTGCGATAGCGAGGGGTGGATTCGTCGGCGATGTAGGTGGGGTTAGCCGAGATCTCTTTGACACGCTCTCCTTGTTGGGCACGCTGGATGACATCGACAATTTTGTTGTAGTCCCCGGTTCCTACGACAGCAACGGCTTCGGGGATTTCGTCGAGGAGTTCTTCTTGGAAATGTTGGGCCATGCAGCCGGTGATGACAATTTTTTTGCCTTCTTCGGCCAGTTCAACCAGGGTACGCACCGACTCTTCCCGCGCCGCTTGGATGAAGCTACAGGTGTTGACGATGACGTAATCGGCGAAATCTTCGCTAGCGTCGATGGTGTAGCCGGCTTGTAGCAGCAAGCCCAGCATATGTTCGGTGTCGATACGATTTTTCTCGCAGCCGAGATGGGAGACGGCGATGGTGGGAGTGCCAGACATAGATGAGT
>CAZXWM010000090.1:7191-11727 GCA_964644215.1 uncultured Phormidium sp. | reverse complement strand
TTGGGCCACACGCACATATACTACACTAACACTGGGGTGGAGGGTTTTATTCGCGAAAGTGTTGGCTCTTGTCCCCGATTCTTAATACAAGACGTTGTACTGGTTTAACTCAAGTCTGCATTATGACTGACCTCAATCGTGGAATTATGAAGTTCAAAGGTGCGGATACGCCCGTGGCGATCGCACTGTCCTCTATCCTTATCCTCGGTGGCATTGCTTTCTTGCTTTGGTGGGCGTATCAGGCTGCATATGCCGGATAATCCGACCCCGGCTAAGAGGATATTGTTAAGAAATCCTGGCGTTGTTGTCCGACAAGCCAGGGTTTCTCATGTTTTAGAACTGTCGTAATGCTGCTTGATTCATCGTCTTTCATGTACTCGTTTTTGGCAACGTCTGATATTCCGCCTCTTTTGGGAACGGTCTGGCTTGATATTGTCGTGCTCGGCTTGATGCTTTTGCTGTCAGGCTTTTTTGCTGGCTCGGAAACGGCACTGACGGCTCTGGATAATTTTAAGATTCGCTCGTTGATTCAGGAGCCGAATAGTCCTAAGTTTATTTTAAATGCTTTATTAGAAAATCGGGCGCGATTTATTATTACGCTTTTGGTTGGCAACACTCTTGCTAATAATCTTTCGGCAATTTTAACGAGTAATTTATTTAGTATTTGGCTAGGCAATCGCGGGGTGGGAATTGCCACAGCAGTGGTCACGTTTTTGGTTTTAACGTTTGGGGAGATTGTCCCCAAGTCTGTGGCTATCAATCATGTTTTGCCTATTTTCTTGACGGTGATTCGCCCGATTTATTGGCTTTCGCAAATTCTCTCGTTGTTACGGGTGATTCAATTGTTTGAAGCCATTACCCAGTTTGCCTTGAAGCGATTTAAGTCTCGCTCTGGACAGCAGGGAGAGTCATTACGGGATTTACAGCTCATGATTGAAGTTCTGGGCGGGAAAGGTAAGTTAGATTTCCATAAACACCAGCTTCTGAATAAGGCGTTGATGCTGGATAGTTTGAATGCAAAGGATGTGGTGAAATCGCGAATTGAGATGCGCACGATCGCCTATGATGCTACCTTACAAGACTTGGTGGATTTATGCCTGGAAACGGGCTATTCTCGGATTCCGGTTCAGGAGGAGTCTAAAGATTGTATTTTGGGTATTGTTCACCTGAAACGGGCGTTGCAACATTTGCGATCGCATCCCCAGGGTGGCGGCGATCGCGTCACGACAGTTATGGACTCCCCCGTCTATATCCCGGAAACGAAGCGAGTGGCGGATTTACTCAAGGAAATGCTACAACAGCGGCTGCATTTAGCAATTGTCGTCGATGAGTATGGGGGAACGGTGGGGTTGGTGTCTCTCGAAGATATCTTAGAGGAACTCGTCGGCGAAATTTATGATGAAAGCGACTTTCTCAGTCGGCTCGAACGGGCCAAACAATTGAGAACACACACCAACCCAGGCGATCGCCTTGACTCCCCTGAGGGGCGATCGCGGTGAGAATGTCGCCGAGTCATTCTCAAGAATGACTCGGCGAGGAGTGCCGCCTCTCTCCGGAAAAATCCCGATTTAGCCCAGGCTACAGCCGGATTCTCAGGTCTGAATCCCCCGCCGCCCTCAACAATAAATTGAGAAAAATAATCTAATTTTGATTTTAGATTAGATAAATCTATCCAAAATTATTGCTAATCTTTCTCAAAAAATCAAAACACCTGCTACGCTTAGACCAACACTATTGCATTTAATTCTCAATAAGGTGCGATTCCATTGAGAATGATTCACGGAGTTGTTTTGCTTAAGTAGCGCTATGTCTAAGATTCCTCAAGTTATCTGGCTCAACCCCAATCCGAGTTGGCGACGGTTCCACCGTCCTCTAATGCGAGATTTAGCGAAAACCATGCTGGTTGGGGAGTGGGAGTATTGTCAACATGCCGATGAGCCAACGTCCCTAGAACTAGCGTTAAACCTTCTGCATGGCTATTTGTGCGATCTCAATCATCCAGTCCATTTGATTGGCCATAGCACTGGGGGAGCGTTAGGGTTGCTCTATAGCCGCCGTTATCCAGAACGGGTAAAGTCCTTGAGTTTACTGGGAGTCGGCTGTCACCCTGCGGTGGATTGGCAGGCTCACTACTATGTGCAGCGGCAATTGTTACCTTGTAGCCGCGAGATGCTGTTAGCGCAGATGGTGCGGGCGATTGTCGGATCTTGTTCCTGGGAGGATACAAAACTAGGGATCAAGATTTTAGAGGCCGATTTACTGAAATCCCCCTCGGCGCATTCTCTATATGAGCGCGATCGCATTACACCTGGGGGAGTCTCAGTCCCTCTATTCGTCTGCGGAAGTCGCGGTGATACCATTGTCGATCGCCGCGAAATTCAAGGCTGGATTCCCTGGTTAAAGCGAGGCGATCGCCTTTGGGAGCATCCCGGAGATACCCATGTCTTCCACTATTTTGACCCAACCTCCGTCGGCGATCGTATTCGTAGTTTTTGGCAATACCATGCCCAAACGTGCTTTCTCTATCCTCAAGCCGCCTGAGCCTTGGAGATGGAAAGCTCTTAAATTCTTGACAATCGCCAGAGTAGACTGCGATAGAGTAGAAGATGTATGCACTCAAACACTGCCATCTCAGCCTTCATGAAAGATCTCAATCTCGAAAAAACCATCGAACTCCTGAATACGATTATGGAGTTCGAGTTAGCCGGAGTGGTGCGCTATACCCACTACTCGCTCATGGTGACAGGGCCAAACCGGATTCCCATTGTCGATTTCTTCAAAGCCCAAGCGACGGAGTCATTGCTTCATGCCCAGCAAGCCGGAGAAATCCTCACCGGAGTTGGCGGCCATCCCAGTCAGAAAATCTCGCCTATTGAAGAAAGTTATCAACACTCAGTCTCGGATCTCCTGCATGAGAGCTTGAATCATGAGCAGGCCGCCCTGGATATGTACAAGCAACTGTTAAGCATTGTCGAGAATGCCAGTGTCTACCTTGAAGAATACACCCGAGGCATGATCGGCACCGAAGAACTGCACACCATTGAGTTGAAGAAAATGCTACGGGACTTTAGTTAAGGACGCGACCTAGACCAACGCTGCCTATAATGGCAGAGATAGGATGTTGACCTGACAGCTAACCGTTGCGATCGCCGATGACTCTGGATTTAACTGCTGCACTCCCCACCTTCGTGATTACCTTGCGAGAAGGCTTTGAAGCCGCCTTAGTGGTGGGGATTGTTCTGTCTTGCCTCAAAAAAGCCCAGCAATCCCAACTCAAATCCTGGGTATTTGCAGGCGTGGCGGCCGGAATTGGGGCCAGCGCCCTCGTGGGTTGGCTGTTCTACAACGGAATGCAGGCCTTGCGCCGTTCTGAGCATCCCTATACGCCGGTTGTGGAACCGTTGTTAGAGGGGACTCTCTGTCTTGTGGCTATTGTCATGCTCAGTTGGATGTTACTGTGGATGACCAAACAGGCGCGATCGCTCAAAGGAGATATTGAAGGCGCTGTGACCTCGGCGTTGGCCCAGGAGTCAGCCAATGGAGGCAATCCCCGAACAAATCCCCTAATACGGGGCAAGGCAGCTGCTTGGGGCGTATTTAGTCTTGTTTTCATTGCGGTCTTGCGGGAAGGGTTTGAAACCGTAGTCTTTATTCTGGCAAAGTTTCAACAGGGATGGATTCCCAGCTTGGGGGCTGTAGCCGGCCTAGCCGTTGCAGCCGGTTTGGGACTGTTGCTATTTCGCCTCGGGGTTAAGATTAACGTCCGTCAGTTCTTTCAGGTGATGGGCGTGTTTCTGTTATTGATTGTCTCGGGGTTAGTGATTTCTGCCCTGAAACAGGTCAATGGGGCTATTGAAGCCTTAGCACAATTACAGCCGCAATTGGCCAATTGGTGCGATCCCAATGGGGTGTCTTGTGTTCTCGGGGGACTGGTTTGGGATGCGCGAGCGGTGTTACCGGATCAGAAGTTTCCGGGAATTGTCTTAAAAACTCTCTTTGGCTATCGCGATCGCCTTTATCTCGTCCAGGCGATCGCTTATCTGAGTTTTTTAATCGGTGCAGGATGGCTGTACTTCCAGAGTTTGAGAGAAACTCCGTTCACGAAAGCCAGCCATCCCCACCAAGCCAAACCTTAATCCCTAAATGGGGACAAGTTAGCGCTGAGAGTGGCTCAAAACTCTGAAGAATCACGAACGTCATCGAGCCAACGTTCTAAGTCCTCTTGGCTGTCCAACTGCAACAGGTTAACCGCTAACGCTTCAACCTGGTCAATGGTCAAACTCCGCACCTGCTGTTCAAGTTCTGGGCTTAGGGGTCCGACACGACCGACTAACAAACGTATGACCAAAGAGATCTCTCGTTGAAGTCCTTGTGACAGTCCTTGTGACAGTCCTTGTGACAGTCCTTGTGACAGTCCTTGTTCGAGTCCTTGTTGCAGACCCTCTTCAAGACCTTGTTGCTTAGCGCGACGCTCAACGGTAGTGACGTATCTCATTCTCCTTTGCTCCTCCAATTGACGAACTTGTTGCCAAAACT
>CAZXWM010000090.1:5951-7091 GCA_964644215.1 uncultured Phormidium sp. | reverse complement strand
GTTGCAGTTCTTTGTCTAGGAACTCTACCGGACGCGTCCAATCGATTCCCTGACTAGCCTCGGGAAAGAAGAAGCTCATGAATGGCTCAAAGTAGCATTCGAGGAGATCTTTCCAGGGACTATCAAATTCTAAGTTTGGGTTCTGACGGTCTGAAGTCATTGTTACCTGGATTTTGGCTGGTCAAATATTACGATCGCCCCAACAGCTTCGGCAGTCTGAACCCCTGAAAACCACTGCTTAAGGTCTCCTTAAAAGAACGATTGAGATTATCTACATAAGTAAACAACACCGGAACCACTAATAAGGTCAACATCGTTGAGGTCGAAAAGCCACCGATGACGGCGATCGCCATGGGGGAGCGCACCTCACCGCCAGCCCCCCACTCCAAAGCAATGGGCATCATCCCGGCTACCGTGGAAATTGCCGTCATGAAAATCGGACGCAAACGAGACACTCCCGCCTCTACAATTGCCTTGAATTGCGGAATCTCTTGTTCTTCATTTGCCAGAGTGCAATCCACTAACAAAATGGCATTTTTAGTGACTAATCCCATCAATAAAACAATGCCAATCAGGGCAAATAAACCCAACTCTTTTTGAGTAATTAAAAGCGCCAACAATGCCCCACCCACTGACAACGGTAATGCTACTAAAATCGTCATGGGATAGAGGAAATTGTTATACAACAGCACCAAAATGGCATAGATACAGAGAACGGCGAAGGCCAACGCTCCTAAAAAACGTGTGAAAATATCGACCATAATTTTGGCATCGCCCGAGGGTTGCTCAAAGACTCCAGGCGGGAGAGGATTCATCGCCGGTAAGTCTCGGACAGCAGTGAGCGCATCTCCGAGAGAAATCCCCTCTAAATTGGCTTCGACAGCAATCTGACGGGCGCGATCGAAGCGGTCAATTTGGGCCGGACCACTGCCGAGGCCAATCTGGGCCACCGAGGCTAGGGATACCAACGCCCCTGATTGACTGGGAATCTCTAAATTACGTAGAGTTTGCAGGTCATTGCGGTAGGCTTCGGCAATTTGCACCCGGATGACGATTTGACGGTCGGGGAGGTCAAATTTAGCTAAATTCGCCTCTACATCCCCTAAGGTGGCTAAATTGGCCGTGCGGGCGATCGCCTGA
>CAZXWM010000090.1:0-5941 GCA_964644215.1 uncultured Phormidium sp. | reverse complement strand
AACCGATACCCCCAAATCCGCCGCTCGTTCAACATCCGGCTGAATCAACAATTCTGGCTGGACTAAACTGGCACTTGAGGCAATTTCGACTAACCCAGGAATCTCCCGCATCTGCTGTTCGAGGGCCGTGGCCGTCTCCATTAGCACCTCGGGATTCTCACTACTTAAGACGATGGAAAGGTCTTTTCCACCCCCGCCAGCCCCCGCCGACTGGAAACTGAGTCGCGCCCCCGGAACGCCCGCCAACTCAGGGCGAATCGCGGCTTCAAACTCCTGTTGGTTCACCGCTCGCTCGTCGGTGGGTTTGAGAATCGCTCGGACTGTGGCCCGGTTCACTGAACCAGTGACTCCTCCACTACCGGCGGAGATAAATACGTTGTCCGTGGCCCGATGGCTTAGTAATACCTGACTGAGGCGATCGCTCACCTGTAGGGTATCGTCTAAGGTAGCCCCAGGGGGTAACTCCACATTAACGGTACTAATGCCCTGATCTCCGTCCGTAAACAGCCCCTGGGGGATATAGGGAACCAGTTGTAAGCTGCCAATAAAGAAAGCGATCGCAATCAATAGCGTCGTCACTCGATGGCGCAAGGCCCAAGTCAAGGCCCGACGATAGGGACCCGGTTTCGGGGCAGGATTCAACAAACTCGATTCATTGCGGGTTTGAACTTTCGACTTGAGCAAATAGGCTGACAACATCGGTGTCATCGTCGTCGCCACGAGGGTCGAAAACATCGTTGATACGGCAACGGTGACGCCAAAGGGTTGGAAAAACTGTCCCGGAATCCCTCCCATAAAGGCCACCGGCAGAAACACCGCCACAATGGTTGCCGTTGTCGCCACCACCGCTAGGCCAATCTCGTTGGCGGCATCTAACGCAGCCTGAAACGGTCGTTTTCCCATACTCAAATGGGTGTCGATGTTCTCAATCATACAGATGGCATCATCGACTAAGTTGCCCACCGCCAGAGATAAGGCCAACAAGGTCATGCCATTGAGGGTATAGTCCAACCATTGCATCACCATAAACGTGGGAATGATTGATAGGGGCAGGGCAACCCCCGTAATTAAGGTCGCTCGCCAATCCCGCAGGAAAAAGCCCACGGTAATTGTGGTCAGTAAACAGCCGAAGATTAAGGCATCAATGGAGGCTTGATAGGAATCACGAATCTCGTTGGCGCGGGTAAAGAGCAGTTGAAACTCAATATCATCGGGGAGAATGCCGTTTTCTAACTCCGCCACCCGTTCGCGAACCCCCTCTTCAACGGGAACCACGCTAGAACCGCTGCTGCGTAACACCTGAAACGCTACCACCTCTTCTTTGCCCTCGCGGCTGATGAATTGCGCCTGTTGACGGCGATCGCCGAAACTATCTCCTACAGTCCCTAAACTGGACAAGGGAACTGACTCGCCATTGGCCAGGGTGATGCGATAGCGTTGTAAGTCTTCCACCGTCGGGGCGCTTCCTAGGGTACGAATACTCTGTTCTTGTCCCCCGGCTTGCGATCGCCCCCCAGAAAGGTTGATATTCAAAGCACGAATCTGGTCATTGACCTGAGTGGCCGTAATTCCCAAAGCTTTGAGTCGTTGCGGGTTCAGTTCTACCCGAATTTCTCGGTCAACGCCCCCAGTCCGGTTGATTTGCGCCACCCCCGCAACCTGCAAGAGGGCGCTACTAATTTGGCGATCGACCAATTGGCTAAGTTCCTCGACCGTGCGCTGATTGGAGCGCACCGCATAACTCATAATCGCCCCCCCAGCGAACTCTAGCCGCTGCACAATCGGTTCATTGATATCTTGAGGGAGTTCGGTGCGAATTTGGGAAACGGCATTGCGGACATCGTTGGTGACGCGATCGGTATCGGTTCCCAGAACAAAGTTAATCGTTGTCACCGACACTCCATCATTTACCGTCGATTGCAACTCATCGATATTTCCCAACCCCGCCACCGCGTCTTCTACCTTCTGAGTCACCTGAGACTCCAACTCCGAGGGGCCAGCCCCCGGTTGCGTCACGGTGATTTGCACCACGGGAACATCGATATTCGGCGTGTTATCAATCCCCAATTGAAAAAATGAGGTGATGCCCACAAAGGTGAGGATAATGAATAAAACCAGGGTAGGAACAGGGCGTTTGACAGACCAGCTTGAGAAGCTCATAGGGGGAGAAGGGAGAAGGGAGAAGGGAACAGGGAACAGGGAACAGGGGGGATTTCCTGGATGCTCGGGTTAGTCGGCAACTCGGACGAGATCGCCGTCGCTGAGGAACCCGGCGCCCGAGACGACGATGCGATCGCCGGGTTCTAAGCCGTTCAACACTTCTACCTGACTCGATTCGAGAACTTCCCCGAGTTCGATGCGCGTCGCTGTCACCGTATCGTCGGCGTTGAGGCGGAAGACTTGGGCCGTTCCGTCGGCTTGGGGAATCACCGCCGCCGAGGGAATTGTTAAGCCCTCGACGGTGTTGGTGACAAGTTCTCCCGTCAAGAACATTCCCGGACGGAGAATTTCATCGCTCGGTAAATCTACAACCACTGTGGCTTGACGAGTGTCAGGATTTATGGTAGGCAAAATCTCACGAACGCGCCCTTGAACCTCGATGCGATCGTCAGCGTCGGAGGTAACGCGAACCCGAGCGCCTGGGCGAACTAGGGGCAACTGCGTTTCAGGGACTTGCAACTGTAACTCCAACTGTCCCTGGGCAATTAACGTAAACAGAGTTCCCGAGGCACGGCTGACATCCCCAACCCGCGCTTGGCGTTCAGCAATAATTCCTCCCCGGGGCGCTACGACAAGAGTTTGATCGAGGCGGGTTTCTAACTCCTGAACCACCGCATCTTGATTTTGCACCCCAGATTCGGCATTGGCCACCCCCGCCTGGGCCGCTTCGATGCCAGCGAGACTGCTTTGTAACGTGGCTTGGGCGCTCTCTACGTTGGCTTGAGCATTCAACACATCGGCCCGGGCGCTATCGATTTCCGCTTCAGCCACCCGCACATCTTCAATAGCTTGGTTGACATCTTCTTGAGCGGTTCGTAAATCCCGTTGCCGCAATTCCACTTCCTGGCGACTAATGGCCCCATCATTGGCCAATTGCTGATAGCGTTGATATTCCCGTTCCGCTTGTTCTAAACCGGCGCGAGCTTGGGCGACTCGGGCTTGATTGCGGGTCAGGGTGGCTTCAGCTTGAGCGACCCGGCTTTCGGCTTGGCTCACTCCTGTGCGGGCGCGTTCTAGGTCGGCTTGAGCCTGACTGCGACGAGATTCAGCTTGGGAGATCTCCGCGCGAGCGGCACTGACGGAGGATTGGGCCGAGTCAATTTGTGATAAAGCGCCCGACAGTTGCGACTCAAGCACCGAGTCATCTAGCACTGCTAACACTTCTCCTGGGGCAACGATATCTCCTTCACGCACACGAACGTCAATGATTTGTAAGCCCGTGGCCCGCGGCAGGATGGGCAGTAAGTCGTAGGCTTGGACGGTTCCACTGGCGTTGAGAGTGCGCTCAACGGCTTGTTGCTCAACGGTGGCGGCGGTGACGGTTTGACTGGGATTGCGCTCGGTTTCCTCCGTTTCGGCCACGGGAGTCTCAGAGGATGACCCAGACAAGAGTCGTCCGCCAATCCCCGCTAGTACTAGGCCCACGGCCACGCCGATTAAAACAGATTTCCAATGGCTGCTCCCTGATTCCGAGGGGCGATCGCCGTGGGACGGATAATCATCGGGGATAGGAGGGGCAGACTCCTCAATTTCAGGAGGGACGGTGGAGTCTGTCTCAACTCGTCGGTTTTGGTCGATGTTGTAACTCAAGGGTTTCACAGGGAATGGGGACAACAGATTACGCAATTTGGGCTGGGCCATCCCCTGAGGGGCTAACCCGTGATTTGTAGGATGTCCTAGGCGTTATGGAATACAGAAACTTTATTAAGAATTATGTAATTTATTATAGATGGGTGACGAGAAAAATGGAGCGCTCACCTTCAATAAGAAGTGCCGCTAAAATTTCCACCCCGGCCGACAGACATCAATCTAGTCCAAACTTAGGACATGGACCTCTCGGGGTGTGCTTTGCCGTTATCTCAGCCGCAATGATAGACTCGTGGAGAGAGCCGAGCCATGATCGTCCAGGACATTCCCGCCATAACCCACCGGCTCTGAGCCAAGACATTGGCGGTTTAGGGGATAGCCATTGCCTCAAAATCGCCCCCAAACGACCAAGGATGTAAGGATTATGGCAGAGGTCGAAACCATTTTAGCCGGTCACTATAAGATTATCGCCATTTTGCGGGCTGGGGGGTTTGGTCAAACCTACATTGCCGAGGATTTACATCGCCCGGGTCATCCTCAATGTGTTGTCAAGCACTTAAAACCCGCCAATACCTCGCCAGACGGACTTCATGTCGCCCGCCGCCTCTTTGATGCTGAAGCCCAAGTCCTGGAGAAACTAGGCAGTCATGACCAGATTCCTCGACTTCTGGCTCACTTTGAGGAAGACAAGGAGTTTTATTTGGTTCAAGATTTGATTCAAGGACATCCGCTGAGTCAGGAGTTGCCTTTGAGACAGCGGTGGGGGGAAGCTCAAGTGAAGGCGATGTTGCAGGATGTCTTGGGGATCTTAGCGTTTGTTCATTCCCAAGGGGTGATTCATCGGGATATTAAACCTGATAATCTCATGCGGCGAGAGTTAGACCAGAAATTCGTTTTGATTGATTTTGGGGCCATCAAAGAAGTCGGAAAAGTCGGACTTAATCAAACCGAAGCGGTGAGTGCAACTGTAGCCATTGGCACTCCTGGATATATGCCGACGGAACAAGGACACGGAAAACCTCGCCCAAGTAGCGATATTTATGCTCTGGGAATGGTGGCGGTTCAGTGTCTGACAGGGAGGCTTCCGTCTCAACTTCAGGAGGATTATGAGACGGGAGAACTCTGTTGGCAAGACCAAGCCATGGCAAGTCCAGGACTCGTTCAGGTGGTCACGCAGATGATTCGTTACCATTTTAAAGACCGGTATCGAACGGCGGAGGAGGTGTTGGCGGCCTTAAAGGCTCTCGATTCAGGAGCGGCGGCGATGCTGGCCACAGAAGCCTTCCCGAGCGCGGCGGCGGTTCCTCCTACAGCGGTTTCGAACTCTCCCCTCGTCAACCCTCCTGTTCCCGCCGCTTCTGCCACGGTCGCCTATGCTCCGGCTTCGGGCGGGCCGCCCCAGTCCCATTATCCCGGTTATCCTCAGTCGCCACCCGAGAAAAGGCAACGTCCAGTTTTGATTGGACTGTTGGCGTTTTTTCTGGTGTTTAGTTTGGGAAGTTTAGGGTATATTTGGGGATTCCGGGAGAGTTCTGATTCGAGTTCCAATGTCACCTCAGCTCCCCAGTCGCCCGAGTCGCCCGTTACAACGGAACCCCCTCCAGCAACTCCTATTCCTCGGCAAGCTCCCGATGACTTCATGAGGCAATACTATGAAAATATTAATCAGGAAGTCTATCGCAACAGTTGGGCGATGCTTTCTGATGGGTTACGCGACGATCCCCAGGCTCATCCAGATGGGTTTGCATCTTATTTAGACTGGTGGACGAAGGTTCGATATGTGGAGGTTTTGAGTGCGGTCCCCATTCAGGTGAGTCATGAGCGGGCGATCGTGGCGATGGACTTACGATACTTTCTTCATTCGGGACGAGAGGTGAGGCAAAACCTACGATTTCATTTGATTGCTGACTCGGGTAATAGCTGGAACCTCGATCGCACCCAGGTTGAGTAATTGCTTCGCCGGGATCTCCCCCACCCCTCAGAAGATGACTTCGAGGGTCGCTTCTCGGTTCTGACGTTAAGAATTATGTATCTTAATATAGATACATGAATGACGACAGCGGTGGAGCCAAGCTGACGTAAGACAGACTCAGCCTTCGCCCCAATGGATTAGACTGTCATCTACGGTTGCGCC